>NZ_JAMPKJ010000035.1 GCF_039962115.1 Funiculus sociatus GB2-C1
ATTTCTGGAGCGCAGTGGTTAGCCAAAAATGTGAGTCAAATGCTCAAACTACGTTGCGCTTACCTCAACGAACTCCTATCTGTTTGATATTCTTGCAAAACCGGGATGCTCCCGTTGTTTTTCTTGCTCTAGTTCTTGGGTGCGCTCTCTGACTAGCTGTTCTAAGCGTTTGTAGGTTTGAGCATTGTAGAGTGCGATCGCAGTCTGGTCAGCAATTCTTTCTAATAGGTGAATTTGGTTGGTTTCAGCTTTTATACACTTCACCTCTGTCTTATTCTCCAAAGAGCTATTAAACAAATTTAAGGGTATTTCTTGCTTTGATTGCTGGAGTAATTTTAGTATCTGCATACTCATTTCTTCCAGGGAATTAACTAATAATAGTGCATCATATATTTGCTCCTGCAATAATTTCTGACAAGCCGCAGGAGTCGTGGCAATATCGTAGGTAAAAGCGACTGCTGCTTTGTTCAGCCTTTTAATAATCAGCTCTACATCCAGACTTAATTCTGACACTATCAGTAGGCGGAGGTTGGCTGGTTGTGGTGTTAATGGCGGCTGCGACATTACCAAGAGAGAGGTTTGAAATAAAACTAAAAATTAAAGAGTGGTTTTATACTCTCGCTATCGCGCCTTAACTACCTGTACACCTGTAGTTAAAATTCACGCCTTGAAAAAATCAGGATAGCGATCGCCAAGACTAATACAGTGTACAGCAAGCCATACACAGCATTGCTTAAAAGTGTTATTGAGTCAGGCAAAATTCCATAAACTGCCAGATTTTTTAGGTCTAGTCTGGATAAGTCTGGTAATACCAGATATAGGGCTTGAGTTAGGCGTTCAATATCGGCATTGCGGCTCAAGTTCCCTAGTGCTAACAAATCTCGGCTGGAATGCCCCATTAAATAAACCCCAAAAGTTAGCAAAGTAGCTAGCAAGGAGCTAGTAAAAACACCTAACATCAACGCAATACCAGTTAATAAGCATAACTTAAAAAATAGGTATAGCGCGGCAATCAGAATGCTAGCTCCTGGGTACGAAATCTGAGCCAAACTCAAAAAAACTAGATAAATTCCTGTCATTAGTGCTACTAAGACACCCAGCACTGCTGATAGTCCTAGTTGTTTGCCAATAATAAATTCAGCGCGACTAATTGGCTTAGGAATTAACACCAAGACTGTGCGCTTATCAATTTCTTTGTTGATCAGCCCTGTGCCAACAAATACAGCGACAATTGAACCCAGTACATCAATTGCTGCCAGACCTACATCTAAAAGCATTTTATCTTCTGTTGTTGCCGCAACTTCTGGTAGCAATCGCCACGCTGCTGCCATCACAAGGGCATACAAAACGATGAGATAAAGGACGCGATCGCGTATTACTTCCCGAAACGCCTTGGTAGCGATCGCCAAGGTTCTCTTCAAGCTTCCAATCATTTCTTTAAACACATTGCTTTGCCTTGGTTTTACTGTACTTAAATTCATTGTTATTTTGAATTAATATTTATTTACTACAACGATTTATTATATTTTATTACCCTTGACTTCTGGTTGCTTGATTCTTCTTTAAGGTACTGGCTGGTTGACAGCTAACTTGAGCAATCGCAGTTGCTTGTCCCCTAGTTTCGTTGGATGTCGCCTCAGAATTAGTATCTGCTTGCTCGTAGGTTTGAGTAATCTGACAAGACTTGTTTATGTAAGATACTTCAGGTTGCGATCGCGGCCCTTGCCAAATTGCCAGTAATTGTAAGTTATAGCCTGAGTTAATTGAGGATATTTTAGACGTATATTGCCACCATAAATCTTCCTCAACACTAGGAAGCCCTTTGATCGCTTCCTGTTTAAGGGCATCTATGCGCGGTTGCGGTTGCAGCAGCCATCGTTCCACTTCTGACCAAGGTTTATTATCCAACTCTTGCTTTAAAAGTGGTTCCATAAAGTCTAAAACTATGGCACCTCTAGGAGCTATCGGCTCTGTAGATTCCATTCTAAACATAAAAGCACTTTGGCTAAAGTCATCGGACATTAAGGTGGGATATTGACTCAACCAATTTTGAGCTACAAAATAAAATTGAATCCAGCAGCTAATCAGTATATTGCTGGTAAGCAAAATTAAGTCTCTTTGACGAATTGCTGGTTTAGGCAATGTTAATTTCATGCCTTGATCAAGAAAATCTGGGCCAATAGCAATCAGTGCCGATAATGTAGGCCAGATTATCAAGCCCGCCTCTTGTTCTTCCGGCGTTCGATTGCCAAATACGAAAGTACAGATTAAGGCACCCGTAATCCACGGACTCAGATACAGATTGCCAATTTTTATTTTGTTTTCTGTGCTAGCCCAGCTTGTCCCAGCAATTAAAAATATCCATCCCCAAAAACTAATAAAATCTCGCGCTTCATCGGTTGTCAAAAGAGACATTACCCAAGAAAATGTACTTAGATAAATTAGTGTCTTCCAAGAATAAGCGCGAGAAGGTATGAAAGGCTCGATTAGCGACTGCAAAAATTTAAAAAAATCTTTTATGTCTACTACGATCCAAAACATTGCTAATTTCCTTACACTAAAAGATTAACATCAATCATTTTTGTAGGTTGAAAAATGCCTAAAAACCTAAAAACTTATATAATTTCTGAACGAATCAAAAATATAATAACTAAAATAACACCATAGCTACAGAAAGTTGCTTGAAACATTATATTTGCTAGATTTGGACTTTCTTGGATTTTAACGTTACGATCGGCAATAGTTTTCAACTTCCTTTCTTGGGGTTCAGATGTAGTGGGTTTAGGTGGCTCAATTAAAAATTGAATTAGTTGTAAAAAATTTAATTTTAAGAGATAGTTAGACAGGAAAACAATAAATATTGTTAAAATTAGCTGCGTTGTATATGTTGAAGATTGGTTGATTGTAAAAAAGGTATCAAAAAAAATGTAACTAATTACCTGCGCTCTCAGTTCCACTGGCAGCAAAGGCAAAACATAAAAGAAAATCCACCATCCTACAATACTTGAGAGTAAGTTAATCAACATAGCATAGTCAGCGCTGGTTTGGCGACCGAGGTTAAGATTTTTATGTAGAATGAATGATTCTATAGCGATCGCTACCAGTAAAAAGAGAAATTGAAATAAAATCGTAGGCAGGGGGAAAACATTTGAACCCATAAGACTGTCTCCCTAACTTCTAGTTAACAAAGTTGCAAAAAGTGGAAATCGTTTTTTGTTTGTTGTGTTGGTTTCACTGACACAGGGGAAGAAAAGCACCACCAACGGACTACTTATTCCTAGTGTAGATTTATACGGCGTTGGATACACAACAGCTTAACTCCTGTAACGTCTTGTGCCTTGCTCCTTTTCAATTTAAACTTCTAATCTGCTATCGTTATCAATTTGTGGCAGCTGAGATTTCATGAGAATTATGAACAGAACGGGGATTGGCATTCGCACGGCGCAAGCACGTTCTGAGCGTATTGTTGGGCAGATTCATGTTTATGATGGAGCCGGGAAGGGGAAATCGCAAGCGGCGCTGGGTGTCGTTTTGCGTTCAATTGGGCTAGGTATTAATACAGATTTGGCAACGCGAGTGCTGCTGTTGCGGTTTCTCAAAGGGCCGGGACGCGCCTATGATGAAGATGGCGCGATCGCAGCTTTACAGCAAGGTTTCCCGCACCTGATTGACCAGGTTCGCACGGGACGAGCAGAATTTTTTACCAAAGAGGAAATTACGCGCTTTGACAGACAGGAGGCGGAACGCGGCTGGGATGTGGCAAAAGGCGCTCTAGCATCTGACCTCTATTCTGTCCTGGTTCTGGACGAACTGAACCCGGTTCTAGACTTAGGTTTGCTGAATGTTGATGAAGTCGTGCAGACTCTCAAGCATAAACCCCAAGAGTTAGAAATCATTGTCACAGGTAGAGCCGCGCCGCAACAACTGCTAGATATTGCCGATTTGCACTCGGAAATGAAGCCTCACAAACACCCTGCATCTGAGGAAAATTCGATTTCTGGAATTGAAATCTACACGGGTGCTGGTAAAGGGAAGTCTACCAGTGCGCTAGGCAAAGCGTTGCAGGGAATTGGACGCGGGATTAGTCAGGATACTTCGCACCGAGTCCTGATTATGCAGTGGCTCAAGGGTGGTACTGGCTATACTGAGGATGCCGCGATCGCTGCTTTGCGACAATCATATCCGAACCTGGTAGATCATCAGCGCTGCGGGCGGGATGCAATTGTCTGGCGGGGACAACAGCAAGAGCTAGACTATGTGGAAGCAGAACGAGGCTGGGATATTGCCCGGACTGCGATCGCGTCTGGTTTGTACAAGACTATCATCCTCGACGAACTCAATCCCACAGTTGACTTAGAATTATTGCCGCAACAGCCGATAGTAGAAGCTTTGTTACGCAAACCCCGCGACACAGAAGTGATCATCACCGGACGTTGTTTGAATACACCAGCTTATTTTGATCTGGCCAGCGTCCACTCGGAAATGATTTGCCACAAGCATTATGCTGACAGAGGCGTTGACTTAAAGCGAGGAGTAGATTTTTAGGCTTTCAGTTAAGTTAAACTGTCTTCACATCTTTGTAAGACATCTTGCCTGTCATCTTCATGCAAACTTGCCTTTGCTGCCAAACTTGCTCTAGTCGTTCTAAACCTTCTTCAGTGTACCGCTTGGCTTCTTTTTGAATAGCTGACCACATGACTGCCAGTGCTTCCAAATTAGGACAACAGCGCAGCAAGTCGCAGCAAGCGGTTATCCACTGTTCCAAGGTGCGATAGCTGACGAAGTAGCCGCCTCTACCTTCGATATGTACCCAGAGGACGTGTTGCCACTTTTCCCAATTTAGGATGCGTCTGGAGTCAATGTTGAGGTGTTTGGCAAGTTGTCTCAGGGTGATGACAAAAGTTTGCGGGTTGATGCGGCTACGAAGCAGGGACATGGCAATTTTGCGGTTCAGACGCACTGTTTCCTATTAGTTACCATCTATCTTACACTAATCGTATCCAAAAGGAAACATTTACTAGAGCGTGAACCTCTGAGACGATCAAAGTTATGGGAAAAGCAGGCAAAGCACTTAGAAAGGTATTGGATACCCATAACATCAGCCAAAATCGTCTGGCAATGACAATGGGGATTCGGCGATCAAATGTAAGCCGCTGGGTGAGTGAAGTGAGAGATCCCGTGGCTGAGACGATGCTTGAGATTTGGAAGGCGCTTCAGAAGATCGATCTGGTCGCTGCGGAGGAGTTTATCAGGCTGTATTTGGATGACTCTGCTGAGGATGAGGCGCAGTCTTAATCTTAATTTCACCTAGATACACTCGCTTCCTAGTTCCTGGTTCCAATTATCTAATTCAATTTTTTCAATAATAGGACTTACCCACTGGAAGGAAATCAATTTCCTGGCCCAAAGCCTAAGTCAGTTTCAACTGACTAAAAAACCTCAAACAAACCCATTTCAATGGGTTTAAGCTTTGAGCCGGAACTTTAGTTCACGGCAACTGCATAAGTCCTGAATAAATTTGAGGAAACAGAATTTCTAAGGCTACCGTCCTAATAATTACCGGATATAGGTAAACGCGAGCGGAATTTATCAGTTAAATAGTTGGGGATTGTTCAAATTCACAGAAATTGTTGAATAACTAAACAGTCCTTGAAAAAAAAGCGCGATTTTTTGCCGTTTGTGTAAGCCCTATATAGTCTTTCAAGAAAATCCATGAAAAACATTGTTTCTCGATATTCTCTATTGTTTGTCCTAGGAGTTGTAGCCTTCGTGCCACTAGGCGACATACTCTCCCCAGGTAGCAGTCAAGCAGTTCCTAGCGTTGCTCCAGAAGTTTCCTTGAAGCAGCTTTCCCCATCAGTCAGCCAAAAGCAAGTTCCATCTAAACGCCGTGCAAGTACACAGCGGTACACTAATTCTACCTATGGTGTTACTTTTAGCTACCCCAGCAATTGGCAACCTACTCCGGGCTATGAAAACCGAGAACGCTTCAGTGGTGCTGATGGATTTTTCCACGTAACGGGGCTGTTGACACCGCCGCCGTCAACTATACAGGATGTTTGTAATAATGAAGCACGGAATCATAGACTAATTCCCTATGGTACTCGTCCCCAGGTGCAGCAGTTGCAAATCCAGGGTCGTCCAGCGTGTTTAATTTTGCCTTCGGCTGACCAAGACAAGGCACTGGAAAGAATGGCAACGCTCATTGTCCGCTATCCGAATTCGATTCGCCTGAACGGGACAGACGACAGTTACTTTATGTTGCATGCCGACAAGGAACACATTCGCCAGATTACTAACAGACTAAGATTCACAATGCCAAGGTGATAGTACAGCCGTAAAAAGCTGATTTCAGTGAGCGTGTTTATTTAGATAGCAGTTACAAAAGTTATTCGATTTAAGTGGTAAGTACCTGTGCAGAATAAATTACACAACCTGGCGTTGCTACATAAGGCTTTGAATAGCATTTAATGTGTAATTTATTTTGCATATCCACTTATACTTGTCTAGCAAAAAGAATGCGATCGCGCTTTAACTTCAGTTAATTAACCAGAGTTGCACTTTCGCTCAAAACAAACTCAGCGTGTGAGGACAGAGGCGGAGATTCCGATGCTGCAATTTCTTTAAGAACCTGATAGACAACATCCCGATTTTTGGAGTTAGTTGAATGCAAAATCTCTTTATATAAAGCACAAGACGAATCATCATTTAGAATTCCGTAATGAAGAGTTTTTGTCCACTCTGGCGCACGGAGAATTAGCTCAGGAATAACATCAATAAGTGTTTGAAACTGTTCCTTTGCATCAAAAGACTCCAGAAAATGGATTAGGCCATACATAACCTCGTGATGCTCGCACTCATCGTCTAAAACTAGATGCAATTCTGGCAAATATTCATTTTTCGGATGCTTGGCAAGTTGAGCCATAGCTTCATCAAAAGCTACGACCTCGGCACGCGATCGCATAAATCTATTAGCTTTCATAATTTCAATCAAGTTATTATCGCTCATCTTATATTCCTCACTTTATTAAAAGTACCTATCCAAGTTAATTTATTTTGATTGATGACCTGCTGTAAGCTACGCCGAATATCAGGCGTATAAAGTCCTTGTTGGCGATAAATCGATCGTACATCCCACACTTCACGAGCAAGAGCCTGTCTTGGAGAAAGGCTCAAGTCGGGAGACGATCCATAAGATAAAGTCTGGCGATGACGACCACCTGCTCCCGGATACGGCTGCTCCATCCATATCGAAATCCCCTTATTTCTGGTATAACCAGACACTTTTGCTTTCATAAACGCATCGGCCGGAATGTGATGCGCTGTGAGGTTATCATCTCTACGTCTCGCCTTGTTTAATTCACCATAAGTTGCAACAGCACCCTCACCAGGAACCAGTTTAGCCATCTGACCAGTTACTTTTTCTGCATCACCAACAGTATCACTAATGTTTCTAGTGATGCTTGGTCGGAAGGGTGCGATCGCGTTTATCTGGTGAAGTGGGGGAGAATGCGATCGCGTCTAATATCCGAATATCAGTTTGTAATTCTGGTGTGTCAAGAGGCAATTCATGGCTCAAATTACTGATAGTGATTCCTCACAAATCTTCTTGATATAAGCCTTATTTTTCATTACTAAACTTATATGGTAAGCCTGGAATCCATAGTGGTTTATCTTTTGCCCTTATAATTATGTCTTTGGACTCAATCTTTTTTGATGTCGTTATCTTTTTTTCTCGAACAACTTTTACTTCTTTTTCTAGTTTTAGTTGATGCAACACATCAAAATAGTGTTCTATAGTAGCTGGATTTTCTTGGATTGTCTTTAGTCGAAGTTGTTCAAAGGATATCCCATCTTCATTTTGAGCTAAAATTTTCATAAATTGTTCTCTCAATTTATTCATACAAGTTTCTATATTAGCTTCTTTAATATTATATGTACTTAAGTTTTTATCAAAGTAATCCAATTCCCGGAAACCCAAACCGTAAACTCCATAGTGATATTGGTATTCTAAATTGTTATATTTAACAAGGGTTTTTTTCATAACCTCCAATGCTGTTGGATTACTGGATAGATGAATTAAGTAATACAAAACATTCTTGAGACTATTCATGATTGCGAAAGTCCACGCATATTCTACATCACCTTCTTTCCTGTATAACAATAATCCTTGATTTCTTAAATAGCCTTGTTTTGTAAGGAAATCACTTTGATCCGCTAAATCTTTGTAGTATTCATCTACTTCAAAATCTTGAAAAGTCTTTTTATGTATTCTATCTTTTCTAGACAATATTCTTACTAGACCTGAAAGCATATGTGTAAAAAGTACTTCTGACCTACCTATTGAAATTATTGGTTTTACAATCTCTGGAGTAACATCTAATCCAAAAGGATCTAAAAAAAAGAAAGAGTATCCTCTTCTTAATTTCACTTTATCAATACATCTGTCTAGCTCTTTCTCAAATTCATTAGTAATAATTTTGCATTTGCCAGAGTATAAATATTCCTCTAAACCTGCTTTCTTAATTTGTAATTCTAAACAAGATGTATGTTCCTTGTTGTTATCTATAAATATATATTCTGCATCCAATTGATGCCAAGGCTTTCTTTGTTGAACATTTTTTAATCCTTCCTCAACCATCCTGATCATTCTAATAGCAGAGCCTTCCCAGAGTTGCTCGCCATCTTTGTACATACCTCCACCACAAAAACCGTCTACTAATGTGACTTTTTTTACCCCGTGTCTCCCATGTCCGCAAAGAACTTCTATCCAGTTTTTGACATATTCTTGTAGAACCAAATGTTTGGTTTTAGCATACAGTGGTATGGTAGGCAGTTCGCTTCCATCAGCACTCCATTCATATTTCTTTTTATTACTCATTTAATTTACCTATCCAATAAATAACAAACGATTCGTTTTCAAGTTGGTCAACAGCTCAATTTAGTAGGCTATAGAAATTTTATTATGTAATATTTAATATTTTGGACGATATAAACTATAATGATACTAATATAATTTTTGTTTGTTAACAACTCAATTTTGGTTGAGTTATATAAATTCACATTTTTGTAAAGGCTAAAGGCATAATTAATTGCATTAATTACCACAGTTGCTATATCCCACATCACTAACTCCAGTTTACGTAATATGTCTATTGTCAAAGGAACAGAAAAGATAGCTAATCCACTTCAGCAAAGTGCGCTTAACAAAAAAGGGCTGTGTGACTATGTAATTAATGTAGCATCAGGTTGTTTACATGGATGCACTTTTTGTTATGTACCTTCAACTCCCGCAATTAGGACTAGGCAAGCAGAGCTGCGGGAAAAAGGAGTAAGCGATCCTCAGATGGACTGGGGACAGTATCTTTTTGTTCGTGAAGAGATACCTGAGCAACTAGAGAAAACCCTCAGTCGTAAGAAGTCTTGGCATGAGACACGAGAAGGTAGAGGTGTGGTTCTACTCTGTTCAGGCACAGATCCATATCAAAACAAGCAGACTGCAAATGTAACTCGTGGTGCTGTTCAGGCTCTATTGAGACATAACAAACGAGTCAGAATTCTAACTCGTAGTCCGTTGTGGGTAAATGACCTCGACATTCTCAAACATCCCAACGTGATTGTTGGGATGAGCCTCCCATACCTGGATGATGAACTTAGTCGCCAAATTGAACCTCAAGCACCTCCGCCTTCTGAACGCTATAAAGCTTTACTCAAAGGTCATCAAGCTGGGTGTCGGTTGTATGTTGCAGTTGCTCCTACTCCTCCCAAAATGGCTTTAGATGATTTTAAAAGATATTTTGAAAAAATCATGCAATTTGAGCCAGAAGTTATCTTTTGGGAACCCATCAATGCTCGTGGAACTAATGGAAAACGGATGGTAGCAGCAGGTTTAGAATTTGCCAATTCAATTATGACTAAAAACTCATGGGCGGAACGCTTCAAAACCCAATGGGAAGAAATTGAGGCAGCTGCCAAAGATATAGGGTGTATTGATCGGCTTCATATTTGGCCCGATCCAGAGTTGAGAGGGTATGTTGAGGACTCAAAGCTGGATAGTTGGTTATATAAGCCAACAGTGGAAAAGTGGGACAACTTGACAACCTCAAAGCCCAAGGCAAAATCCACTACTGCTAGTCGTAAGAAGTCACAAACAACTCTTGCTCCCAGCCATTCAGGATAATTAGTGGATGGCTTAAAGGGGCGTTGACCCTGATGAATTGCTCAAATCGAGTCACAATAGTTAACATACTTGCCCAGAGCATCCTAAAATCAGAGATTGCCCCTAGAAGTTCCTAATCATGTCCTTAGAAGATATCCGCGCTACGCGGTTAGAGAAAGTCGAACAACTCAAGCAGTTAGGGCTGAATCCCTACGCTTACAAGTGGGAAACTACCCACCATGCAGCTCAATTGCAGGAAAAATACGCAGATTTGTCCAGCGGCGAAGAAGTTGACGTAGAAGTAGCCGTTGCTGGGCGCATCATGGCGCGGCGCGTGTTCGGTAAGCTTGCTTTCTTTGCCTTGCAAGACGAAACTGGCACAATTCAGCTGTACCTGGAGAAGAAAAGAATCGAAGAAGGGATGGCGGATGTCCCAGATGCTTTTAACACAGTCAAGCAGCTGACAGATATGGGGGATATTCTGGGAGCCAAGGGGACAATTAAACGCACGGAAAAGGGCGAATTATCTGTCTACGTTAAAGAGTACGCGATACTTACCAAGTCTCTGTTGCCTTTACCGGATCAGTGGCACGGACTTACGGATGTGGAGAAGCGGTATCGTCAGCGTTATGTGGATTTGATCGTAAATCCGGAGGTGCGGGAAACTTTCCGCCGTCGCGCTAAGATTACGGCTGGGATTCGTCGGTATTTGGATGAGTTGGGTTTCATTGAAATTGAAACGCCAGTGTTGCAGAGTGAAGCTGGCGGTGCTGATGCGCGTCCTTTCATCACCTATCACAATACCCTGGATATGGAGTTGTATCTGCGGATTGCCACAGAACTCCATCTGAAGCGGCTGATTGTAGGTGGGTTTGAGAAGGTGTTTGAGTTGGGGCGGATTTTTCGGAATGAGGGGGTTTCGACTCGCCACAATCCGGAATTTACGACGATTGAGGTTTACCAAGCTTACGCCGATTATCACGATATGATGGCGCTGACGGAGGGGATTATTACCACCGTTGCTCAAGAGGTGCTGAATACGCTGGAAATTACCTACCAGGGTGAGGCGATTGACTTCACACCACCTTGGCGTAGGGTGACAATGCACGACTTGGTTCAGGAAAAGACAGGGTTAGATTTTAACTCTTTTCAATCTCTGGAGGAGGCAAAAGCAGCAGCTACTCAGGCAGGGATTGAGAATGTGCAAGAATGCGAATCTATTGGGAAACTTCTCAACGAAGCTTTTGAGCAAAAGTGCGAAGCTAATTTGATTCAGCCGACTTTTGTGCTAGATTTTCCTGTAGAAATTTCGCCCCTGGCTAAGCCACATCGCTCTAAGCCTGGTTTGGTGGAACGGTTTGAGTTGTTTATCGTAGGACGAGAGACGGCGAATAGTTTCTCGGAGTTGACAGATCCAATCGATCAGCGCGAACGTTTGGAGGCGCAAGCGGCGCGGAAGGCGGCGGGAGACTTGGAAGCGCAAGGCGTGGATGAGGATTTCCTAACGGCGTTGGAGTATGGAATGCCGCCTACGGGTGGTTTAGGGATTGGAATTGACCGCTTGGTGATGGTGCTGACAGATTGTGCGAGTATTCGGGATGCGATCGCATTCCCTCTCCTGAAGTCAAACAGCAGCTTTATTAAAGCCTTTGACTATCACTCAGAAACTAAAACACTCCGCCTCGAATTCGACAATGGAAGTATCTACAACTATCACGATGTACCTGATAGCGTCTATCAAGCTTTAAAGAGCGCACCGTCAATTGGTCAATACTACAACTCCTTTATTAAGGAAAAATACGGCTTTGACCATGTGAAGTGAGCCACAAGCCCTGTCACCCCACCCTAAGAACGGGGTGGGGTGACGAAAAATTATGGATAATGGAACGTCAAAATAATTAATTCGACACTTCCGCCATTTCAATCACGCGACCTTCGAGATCCTTCACCAAGAAATTCAGTGGCTTGTCGCGGCGAATTTTGTGCTTGACACCGCGAATTTGTACTCGCAGCAGCACCATCTCTAAACAGTCGTGGTCAAAACATACGTGGCGTTGCTGATTTTTTCTGCCCAAACTTGCGCCAGAGATGATGTGTAGCTGAGTATTCTTTTTCAGCTGATACCACAAACCATCGTTACCGCTAAACTTTTGGGTAGCGGTGCCTCCCAAAGTCGGTGAGAGGTAAAGAGGATCGATGGCGGTAGCGCCCAGGGTTTGCTCGTAGTTGTAGTAATAGTGCAGTGGCACTTCTGCTACGGGCAAATCTAGCAAGCCTTCGTACAACTCTCGCGCCATATCTAAGTCGGACACCATGATGGTGTGGACTTTCGGGGCGCTAGTGAGGAACATCCACATGGCACCCGCGTAGGCTACCAATAGCATCACCATAATGCCTTGTGTGGACAAAAGACCGTCTAGAGGCAATTCCGGAAAGAAAGACCCTAAATAAAAGATGTTCAGCACAGAAGGAATAATACTAACCGCTAGAATCATGAACTTACGAGGCGCTTGCCAACCCAATGAGAGTTCACAAAATTGCTGTTACTGTTCTGCACAGTGTAAATTTTTGAGAACTCAGAGGATACTCTTTTAGGGTAGCTTATTGTATCAAAATTTCAATCCCTAATAGGGATTTAGACCGCTGTCCGGGCAAAATTATACTTGAATTTAGGTATAAGGTCTAAAATAAACCAGCAATACTTAAAAAAGGGCAAATAGCGCTCGCTTGTCTACTCGTGTGTTGGCAGATGCGATCCTGAAGCGATCGCATCTGCCAACACATCAGGATATATTAGAATCGTCGGTGCCGATTTCACACTCCTGGCAACTAAGCTCTCTTATTGTGCAGATTCCTCATTTTCCGGAAAGCAATCATCCGATTGTCAAATCGCTGTTTCATTACAGCGATCAGGAATTACTCACCTTGTTTCAGCGTCATCCTGAACAGGGACGCTTTTTCACCGCGATTTTCTGTCGCTACAGTTCGATTGTATATACGTTGATTCAGCATTTAGCGCGATCGCCTGTACAGGCAGATTATCTATTTGCCCTCACCTGGCGGCACATTTACTTTGAGCTAGGCGGTTTGGATTTGCGCGACGTTACCGGGACTGGGTTGCTAACTTTCCAGAACTGGCTAATTAATATCACGGCTGTTTGTATCAACCAGGCAGAATTGCCGCCTGTAGAAGCAATTCATTACAACCTACAAGCTGCTTCTCCACCGCTGTGGTGTTATGTAGAACAAGCTTTAGAGCGATTTCCGCCGATGCTGAGGTTGATGGTTTTGATGGCGCAGACTTTCAACTGGAGCGATACGCGAATTGCTGCTTATTTACAGGCGGAAGGAGAGGCAATTTCTCCGGCGGCGGTGCGAATCAAGCTAACTGAAGGTTATCAACTATTAGAAGCATCATTACCAGAAGATATTCGCGCAATTTATCTGTCGGGGGATAGACAAGCAAGCAAAGGCGAGAGGAGCTACCAGGTATGAGTTATAGGGAGCGGGGATGGTTATCGGCAGTCAGCTTGGGGTTAAAACCCCAGCCTAATAGAGCAATTCGGTTAAAACAGACATCTTGCACCAATAAGCCTTGGCGATTAGAAATCGCAGCTATACAAACCAAGTCCGCGCAGCCGGACTTAAGACAAGTCGAAGGTTTTGAAGCCCATGCAGGCAGGTTTTATCTGTCTAGACGCGGTTTCAACCGCCCAGTTGAGAATGCTGCAAGATATCAGTTAAAACCGACTAAAAATTTCTTAAAGTCAATCCGTTTTAACAAACTTAACCTATTAGCCTCAGAATCTATTCTGAGGCAGAATGGCAACGAAGAGGAGGATTTGCCATCTGTGGGTAAGGGACTAGGGAAAGATGGGTTAATTAAAACTGAAAGCCGGAATTTATTACTTGTTAGTTTTTACTTGTTACTTGTTGCTTTCTTTTTCAGCGCCCCTAAAGCTGCCAAAGCTGTCAGTATTGACCAACAACTCACCATTCCCTTAAACAACGGCACTCAAACCACTGACAGGGAAGATGCTGACGCACTGCTCCGACTGGGGGGACAGGAGGAGCAGAAAGGCAATTTGGAAAAAGCCATTCCCTACTGGTTACAGGCTTTAGAACTTTATCAGAGAATTGGCGACAAGGAGGCAATCGGTCTTACATACGATTTTCTCGGCATCACCTATGGTAAATTAGGGCGCTACATCGAAGCAGAAGATGCTCTCAGAAGACGCTTGGCGGTTGCTCGTGACAGGCAAGATTTCCAAGGTCAAATTTATGGTTTAAATAATTTGGGGACGGTGCTGCTGCAACGAAGTGCCGTAGATGCTGCTATAGTCAGCTTTTCAGAAGCGGCAAGAATTGCCCAAAGCATCAAAAGCCTACCTGGTGAAGGGCTATCGCTGAGTAATCTTGGTTTGGCAACAGCTAGTGCTGGAGATTATTATCAGGCGATTAAACGTTACGAAGAAGCTTTAATTTTCCGGCGGCGGGGTGACGATCCGCTAGGCGAGGCAAATACACAAAATAATTTGGGAGATGCTTATCTAGCGACTGAGAAATATCGCGATTCTTTACTAGCCTACCGTGCGGCGCAGCGATTAGGCAGACAAACACGCGATCGCTCAACTCAGATCCGCGCCATTGATGGTCAAGTGGCAATCTACAGCAGACTTAGGCAATATCCGGTTGCCTTTGAATTACTCGACCAACGCTTAACCCTTGCCCAAGAATCGCAAAATCTGCGTCAAGAACTCAGAACACTGGCGTTATTAGCTCAACTTTACCAGGCAAGCGGCAACAACCCAACGGCTCAGACTTTTTACGAACGGGCGATTATTTTGGCTCGTTCTTTAGGGGATCAGCAGCAAGAAGCGTTTTTAATCAACGATTTGGCGCAAATCCGTTTTACCCGCGCCAAATAAAACATCAGCCTGCTTGAAAATAAATCGTTTTACCTAACCCCCAAACCCTTCAGGAGTTGGGGGTTAGGTTTGTCATCACTTGCGTTTCCAGCCTCAGCCTAGAAACGAGAATTCTTACTTTTTAGTTCAAGAAAACAGATCCACTTTCTTGAATGGTCATGGCATTTTTGTCAACGCTTAGATCCGTTGTTTCCTGTAAATTCACCTCCAATACTCCCGGTTCAGAGGATGCTTGAGGAACTACCCTCAGTAATGCCCCATCCGGGCGTTGGAAGGTGATATTCACGGGTGTTTTCAAACCTTGGAGGGTGGCATCGGATCTGCCTTGTAGCTGTCGCTGAGTGGTATCGCCAATCACTTGATAAGTAATAGGATCGCCAGTTTGATTCACCAGCTTGACACTTACCATCCCGTTCATGGGGATAACTCTGGAAGCGGGAGATTGTAGCTGTTCTGGTGCTGGTGTAGTTTCTTGTCCGCCGCTTTCAGGTATAGCGTTGGAACTGGGAGATACTGGCTGCTGCGGTACTGGTTGTGTTCCGGGCAAGACAGCCGGACAACCCTCTGGGGGACGAATGCCGCGCTGGACGTGTTGGGGTTCGTAAAAGACACTCGGACAAGGGTTAAGCGGTGAAACGCGCCCTGTGGGTTGGACTGATTGGTTTATGGTATCGCGATCGCCTGTATTCTGCATCATGCGATCGCTACTATCCGGCGCTTGGTTAATATTGCCGGGAGTGGGGTTCATTTGGGCGAGTGCTGGTAAGCCAATAATTAGACTTCCACAGATAGCCCCCATTAACCCAATGGTTTTTTTGATTGGCTGATTTTGCCGAATCATACTTTATGCCTCTGTTAACTGAATTAAAAAAAATTGGCTGTTGCCTATATTTTATCTTTTTATTTTTTAAGTCTCAAATATTTATTTCTTTCCCCTTGCATCTGGCTAAAGAAAGATGAATAAAATCTTTCTTTAGCCCTTATTTCACCCTATGCTTGCTCCCACATTTCCTTTATTTTGTCGGGAAGAAAGTCGGAAATTTCCTTAATCCGTTCTGGCGACAAGTCATCTTTAGTCGCCGAGAAGACAGCCTTGATTGCCATTTCTGGTTCTACGCCTTGTGGCAAACCAGCTTCTTGACGAATCCGAAATAGAAAAGTATCGGACTTAATAATCAAAGGTGGACGAATCCGACTTAAGAAATGGACAATGGGATTAGTATCTACCCAAAGATCCGCAACTTCATTTTGCAGCGCTTTATCTTCTGTGGGTAGCGCTTCTTCATGTAATTCTTCAGTCACCCGGTCTACAGCTTCGTTGGTCATCATATCCCGCATTGTGCGGAACACAACCTCAGTGATATCTCTGGCATCAAAAATATCTTCCAATTCGCCCCGGAACATGACTTTTTCCAGAAAGGGCATATCCTTTGTAGCAATAGGAACTACCGGGCCTTCATTAAGAGACTCAGGCGGCTTCTCCTCCATTTTTTCTAGCAGACGTTGCCCTCTTTCTGTCAGCCTTGCACTCTTAAATTTAATCAAATGAGGTGCTAAACCATCTGAAGGATCGTAGGTGTTGGCAATCCGAAAGTCGAACTCTTTCGGGTTAACTACATCCGAAGTATCCTCCTGATTTCCATAGGCATTGCCAGTAAATTCGGCATCGATATACTGCTTTTGATTTAAATAATCCAAGTGACCTAATAGGTCGGTTTCTGTAACTTGTCTTCCGGCAAAATCTGATGCTGTAAAAGACACTTCATGTTTACCGGGTTCGTTGTCACCTTCGTGGATTTTTTTGAGTAAGATGTAGGCAATATCTTCTCTTAAAGGTATGGTCATCAGAAACTCCTGATAAATTGAATCTAGTAAAAAATGCTATTTGCCAAAAAATGTACGCATACAGCAGTGAGCTATTGAAACTCCCAAGAGTTTCAAGCGCAATTTTTGGCTAATTGAATGGGGATAAATTCCTTATCCACACCTTTTAGAAATTAATAGGTTAAGCACGATCCCCGCATCTGCCACGGGTAGCATTTCTTTAGGAGAGTAATGGGCAGGATGAGGAATAAAGGCTGAATGGGAGAAGTTGTTTGATAGTTTATTGTTATTCTTCTCTAGGGGCGGGTAGGGTTACTGTCACGGTTGTGCCTTGATGGAGAATACTAGCGACTTGGATGTAACCGTGGTGATTTTCGACAATTGCCTGAGCGATCGCTAACCCCAATCCCGACCCGGTTGTTGTGGAATTCCCACTAGAGTGAGTCCGGGCTGGATCAACCCGATAAAATCGGTCAAAGATGTGGGGTAGTGCCGACTCTGGGATACCGGTGCCAGTATCGCTGACGGTCACTTGTAGCTGGGGTATCCCGTAGCGTCTAGTAGAGATGCGTTCGCCATCGCCTTTTTCTATATATTGCAATTCGACATCAACTTGACCACCCGCCGGAGTGTATTGCACCGCGTTACTAACCAAATTTGTAAACAGACGCGCCAATTGATCCCAATCGCCCTCTACATCCAATGTTGGATTTTGGATTTTGAAGGGATTTTTGGGGAAATTTATTCTTTCCAAAACATCGCCTGATTTTGGATTATTGGGAATTGCGGATTGGGCAGATTCCCCCAGTCCCCAGTCCCCATTCCCCAGTGCCAAATCTAAAGATAGTTTGATACCCTTTTCAGATGCAACTAGCTGTTGTTCTTCTATCACCTCCATCAATAGGGCATCCAGGGGAACTGACACCCAATTGCGTTGCACCATACCGCTATCTTGCCGCGCCAGAAACAGCAAATCATCCACCAAACGCCCCAACCGCCGGGTAAGTCGTTCTACAACTTTCAACTGTTGTCGGTAATGTAGAGGTGCCTCGCCCTGTGCTTCTACCAAGTCAGGGTCAGCTAGCGCCACCTGGACATTGGTTTGAATCATGGCAATTGGGTTTCTCAGTTCGTGAGAAGCGTCAGCTGTAAATTGTTTGAGACGTTGATAAGACTCTCGCACTGGTTCCATTGCCAACCCAGAAAGCCACCAGCCGCTAGCTGCAACAGAAATCAACATTAGCACCGTGCCAAAAATCAAATCGACCATCAGCAGGCGAGTCGGCTTAGCAACCTCAAACCAAGGATGGCTGACGCGCAGATATCCCAGTACCTGTCTCCCGATTTCCACTCGTTCCGTCACCTGTCGCAGCAGGAGTGGTGAGTATTGAGTGCGTAGCACAGGTGTCTCGCCTGTTTGTTCTGAGTTTTGAGTTTTGAGTTTTGAGTTAAGAGTTTCTCCTTGCTCCCCTGAACCCCTTACCACTTTGACGGTTTCACCAGTGCGATTGAGATGGATGGGAATATCTAGCGGTTCGGATAAAGTTGACCAGCGTAATTCACCGTTGGGGCTAAACCATTCTAGGTCGATGTGGTCGTCTTCAACTGTGTCCGCATTGTTGGGAAAACTCGCCTCGACGTTAACGCTAAGTTTGTCGGGCGCGACACTTTCAATTACGAGACTTCGCTGTACAACTTCTACCACATGATTGAGGGTGTCATCCACGCGCTCAATCAAGGTGCTGCGGACATACATATAGACACCAGTGGCAAATAGCAGCAGCAACACAGCTGTTACAGCTGTATACCAAAAAGCCAACCGTCTACGAGTGGCTTGAAACATAAGCACCTCAGCCAATTCTCACAGTGTCTACAGTTTAGTGGCTATCACCCTTGATAAAACGGCATTACAGCCAAGGTTCGCCGTGACGTTCAACTAAGTGGTCAGCTACTACAACATTTCAAAAATTATTTTCGCTTAAATACACTTACCAGCTAAAAAAATCAGGGTAAAACAAATGGAAACTCTCGCCTATCTTCATCTTGCCTTATCGTTTGAAGAGTGCGTAAATCTTGAAGTTGACGAATTTATAGAAGTTTCCGTAATCCTAAGCCAACTAGAGTGTAGAGATAATTATAAGATTTCGCTTTTGTCCAGTTCAGATGAATGGCTCAACTATTCGCCAGTTTGTTTTTAAAAACTAACTGATGTCCTTTATTCAAGGTTTCCCAAACTTACAATTTCCACTCATGCAACCAACTAACAACGAGTTTACAGAGGAAGTGCTTACCGATTTAAACGCCCTGATAAATGAAATAGAAAATAACCCTTCCTTATCTTCATGGGCAATTCGCTTAACCCTCAAATCTATTCGAGACAAAGCTAAGAAGATGACATTTGAAAGTATGCCGAAAGATGCCAAATTTGCTATTAGTTGTTAGCCATTAGCTATTCCGGGTTATTTGAATTTGATTTGTGATTGTAGAGACGTTTTCATGACGTCTCTACCTTTTTTTATGAACCGCGTTAGCGAAGCCTGCGCGGTTCATTCCTGTAAAAAATCTAAACCACTCCACAAGTTACTAATGATAAATGACTCTTAAGCAGCACTAACCTGTCCAAATTGAGTCAAGAATCTAAACGCCTTCACAATAAAAGTGGCGCATTCCTGGGGAGAAGTTCCATAAAATGCACGCCAAGCGGCGGCTTTGTACTCATCGTAACGGTCGGCGTGTTCCGGAAACTTTTCTAGCCAAGCTAATCGGACAGCATGACCAATTAGCACATCTAGCACAATATATTCGGCAATTTGTAAACCGGGGTTAGCGATCGCGATCGCATCCAACTCCATCAACGCCTCAATATTAACCTTACGGTATTCCGGCACCTGTATCTTATTTAGCAAATGTTCCACCCGCAGAGCAAAATTCTTCTCTCCTGGTGTCATTTCTGACAAAATCATCTGGCTATCCAAACGGTTGCGGCGTTCTAACTTATCGCCAATCACCAAACCCTTACAGTGTTTCAGTAATCGCCAAACGCTGGGATAAAAATCTTTCGGAACCCGATTTAACGCCCCATCTAACTGTCGCTGTCGCAACCAACCACCAGCAGCGGGTGCTTCTACTTCATCTTGTTCCACTATTGACACCGCCCAGTCAATATCCTTCTCCTGCTGTTTAATGTGCAAAGATTCTTGGCTTAGCAACACTTGATTCATCCCTTCGTATCCAGCCAAAACTTGACGCAGACGCATCCTAACTTCAAACGGACTTAATTGCATCAAATTTTCGTAAGCTTCATCTTGAGATGTTTGCAACTCGTGAGCTAATTCGCTAGTTAAAAGTAGAATTAGATATCCGACTCGCAGCGTCAACAAACCGTTAAATAATTGGGGTTCCGACTTGATCAGTTGACCGAGATAGATTAGGATTTCTTGAGTAAGGACGCGATCGCGTATATCTTCCCTACAAAACTCCCGAATCTTATCCATAATCTCTGTATAGGACATCGGGCGCGTCATCAACGATGCCTCACTATACGCCTTCCCCACCGTAATTTGCTTACCCCGCACCAGAATATCAGTCACCGCATCCGACAAGCTGATATCCACCTTATCCAGCAACCCAGCCGCATGACGCACCACCGTCCAATAAGGTGAAGCCCCAGAAATACCAGCCTTAGCGTAAACTTCATCTAGCAAATCTGCCACCGTCACCCGCACGCCAGGGCCTCCGAACCCTGTGTCAAAATCCAACCCCCGCAACCGCACCAAGGTATGCAACCACTCAACTTGCTCGTAGATATTATTTGTCTCCCGCAGACGGTCGAGTAATAATCCTAAATTCGTTTCACACTCCAGCATAAATTCTTGAGTATGGTTCAACGGACCATTTTTCTCAGGAAGGCTAGCTAGGTAGTAGCATTGCAAAGCTGCATCTTGAACTGGAGACTGACTAAACTCAAAATCGTGCAGAAAATCGATTCTTTGAGTTCCCGCCGTCAGCATCAGCTGATTCAACCGCCCCAATTTTACCCGGACACCATTGCAAAGACCGTCTTTTAGCTCCTGCATCAACTCCAGCAAGGCCTCAGAGCCAGTTTCCAGCATCGCATGAGTTAGCAATAGCGTCATCGTCGGACGACCCAACTCAGACCAATTCCGCTGAATATACGCCAGTTCGCTTTGAATTTCAGCCACCAGGAAATGATAATCCAGCGTCAGATAAAATTGCTGTTGATCCAAAAACGACGGTAAAAAGACAATCGTCTCACCTCGGACGCGAAAAATCCGCGATGTCGTTAAACTCCGCAACCGCCTTACAGGTCTGCCAGTGAGTCCCAGTTTATCGTTCCGACCAATTTGAGTAAAAACCCCCGACAAGTCGGTTGCTTGACGTACCTGAATCGGTTCCACCTGCGTTGGTGTTTGGGTAGCAATGCCCTGAACTTGCAATTTTGCCTGTAAATCCTCATCTTCAGCTAAGAGGGCAATTTGCACCAATGGGTCTTGATTGCGATTCATGGTTAAATGCCGTCCCAGTGGGTCAATATCTCCCACTGCGACCAAACCTTCACTCAACATTTGCCCCAATAAATACAAGCTTTGCGCCCATACCAAGGGAATATTTTCGTTAGGTAAACGTGTCTGGCTGTGAGGATTTAACCTTTCCGCCTCTATTTTCTCTCTCGGCACATAATACAGTTCAGGTAGCAGCCCCAAACCTTCCTGTTCAATTAACAGAGACTCAAGACACTCTTGGTAGTCTTTAACTTGTTCTGTGTCTCTGTGAAACAAGCCATCCAGCACCAAATAAGTGAAAAATAACGGCCATTCGCACTCAATATGCTCAAACTGTTGCAATTCCCAAGGTTCGTAGTGTAAGCGGCTGGTATCTTCCAAAACGGTTTGGTGTCCATCTCGCAAAAAGCGTTTGCAGCCGTAGCGTCCTTCCAGCTTGTCAATAATTTTCTGGCGGGTGCGTTCCACCAGTTCCAGATTTTCCACCGCAAAGGCTGGGAAACTAATTACACTCAACAATGCCGCATCAACTTCTTTTGAGCTGGATTCCCTTGGCAGTAAGGATTTCAGCGTCATCCGGGCGCGAGCAATTTCATCAGGTAAGACGTGGATAACCGAAGCCTGAGAACCGCGTACCCCGAATAAATCCAGCCCGCTAATTGCTTCTAAGGCGGCTTTTGCCATTCCCACTGAACTTGCGTTCAGTTCTGGATTCCCCCGATTAATTTTATTTCCTCGTTCCCAAATTCCATAATCGGGTGTTCGGTATGCGCGACCAATGTAATACACCAGATTTTGCACGAAGTTAACTTCATCTATGCAGTAGATGATGTGTAACCCGGATGCTGTCATCTGCGCCAGCATCAGCAAAAACAGGGAGGTAGCATCTAATTGCAAGTGTCCCCAAGCGTCATCGCCGACGACAACATCGCCAGAACTGGTGTTGTATTTGGCGTGCAGGCAGTCTAGCAGAGATTGGCTTTGTTTAAAACTTTCTACTTTATGGCTTTGGCGCATCATGCAGAACAACAGCCCCCGCATCAGCTTGACGACGCTTTGTTCTAGTTCGTAGGTACGTCCCCCATCTTCATCAACTTTGCGGTAAGCCAGCGCCAATCCCCAAACCGCGAGAATGCTATAAACGTTGTCTCGCACCCAAGCGTCGGTATAGTCGCCGTGGGCGTTAATGGCGGTACTGGCGGGTAATAGCCCGGTTATCGGATTTTGACGGTTGAGAATGACTGCTGCGATCTGCTGATAATAATTATCTAAGCGATCGCTTAGCACTTTGGCGGCGGTTAGCGACATATCATTTTGCAAGAGTGTGACGGAAGCAAGCCCAAGTGCCTTATATTTTCGCACCAAAGTCAATTTTCATCCGCAAGCGGATCAGATTGTTGCGCGATCGCGGATCTTTAGTTACATTAATTTGCATAATGTAGCCAAATTTTATTTCAGTCAGTATAAAACTATGCAAACTCAAGATCGCAACGATGTAACGAAGGTTGGCTTTACCCCTCAAGCTGAAAACTGGAACGGTCGTCTGGCGATGATTGGATTCCTCGCTGCTGTAATTATTGAACTCACCAGTGGTCAAGGTGTACTTCACTTCTGGGGCTTGATGTAATTTTTCAGTCTTTTTAACCTCGGTCAATCTCAATTCGCTGGGTGTTTCTTCGGAAATATCCAGCTTTTTTATAAAGTATGGTGTTTTTGAATATCTGTAGAGTTATTGTTAGGAAAAAAAGAGCGATCGCGCCTTAAACAAATTCATAAAACCTCTAAAGCGCTTTACATAATGGCTATGGGGCGTATAGTCCCCAAAGACTTACTTGAAAACGTTTTCCCCATCTAAAACTTTAGAAAATATAGCAATTCAAGGGTTAGGTGCAATACATCTGTAGGGACATGGCAATGCCACGTCCCTAACCTTGCTGGCCCGAACCTCAGAACCGTGATATATTCCACCCAACTGAGAAACGCTATATCCCATGCGTCACTTCTTAGCGATAGGTTTAACTTTTGCTCTATTTTTTTTGGGGACAATAGCAATAAGCCATGTGCCTAGAGGTTTGACGGCGCATGAAGATGTGGGAATTGAGAGAGCAGTAGACATGACATCAGGAAAATCTTTTGACAGCAATGCAGTTGAAATTGATGGAATCTGCTTTGAAACCGTGATGCCAAAGCGTATATTGCCTATTCCGGCAATGCAGCCTGATGCTACTACTCCTGTGGAGTTTGGGATTCGCATCACCAACAATACGCCAACCCCCCGTCGCTTCCTACTCTTTTTGTTGCTGCCTACATTTCTTGGAACAGATGAGCAAGTAATACCGCCAGAGGGTCCGGCCGTCAATAAAACCAATGTACCTCAAGAATTTGATTTTCCGTTAGCTATGCCTGGAGAGAGTTTAACCTTTTTCCTGAAGGGGAGGTTTTTCTGGGTTAACAGCGAACTTTGGTTTGTGGTTTATGTCAAAGATGGTGGCGCATGGTCGTTTCGCAATTTCAAACCTGGCACGAACCAGGTTCTGTTTACATATAAAAACTCATCCTCAGTGTGGAATATCTATGATGGACGACTACTTAGTACAGTAATTGAGGATATCTGGACGGGTGTTGTATCTACCCCCTTGGTGGAGTTCTGCTTAGTCCACAAGTGAACCGAAGTTAAATCACGCTTCTCATATCCAATCTCATCAAAGACCGCTATCTCTTGGAAGGTGCAGCCCAAGGGCGGAAAAAAAGGATTGACAAAAAGTAAAAATAATCAGAAAACACAAAGCACTATGAAGTAGTTTTACACTCTGCTTTTTTCAAGAGCATCATTCTGATTCTAGACACAACAATAGCTTTGAGCAAATAGGGTGGGCAATGCCCACCCTATTTGCTCAAAGCTATTGTTTAGCGAATGTATTCTTTGAGAATGCTGTTGCGGTTGGGGTGGCGCAACTTGCGGAGGGCTTTCGCTTCGATTTGACGGATTCGTTCGCGGGTGACGTTGAAGATTTGACCGATTTCTTCGAGGGTCTTCATGCGTCCATCATCTAAGCCGTAGCGCAGACGTAAAACGTCGCGTTCGCGGGGGCTGAGAGTATCGAGGACGCTTTCTAAGTCTTCCCGGAGCAAATTTTTGGAAACTTGATCTTCTGGGGTTTCACCATCAGCTTCGATGAAGTCTCCCAGTCGCGAATCTTCTTCTTTGCCGATTGGCGTTTCTAAGGATATCGGCAATTGGGCAGATTTAGCGATGAAACGCAGTTTCTCAATCGTCATCTCCATTCTCGTAGCAATTTCTTCTTCGGTGGGTTTGCGGCCCATTTCCTGAGAAAGGAGTTTGGTGGTTTTCTTGATGCGAGAAATGGTTTCGTAGAGGTGAACGGGTAGGCGGATAGTGCGGGATTGGTCAGCGATCGCTCTGGTTATTGCCTGACGAATCCACCATGTAGCGTAAGTTGAAAACTTGTAGCCTTTCTCGTGGTCGAATTTCTCAGCGGCGCGAATCAATCCCAGACTGCCTTCCTGAATCAAGTCTTGGAAAGATAACCCGCGATTCATATATTTCTTGGCAATCGAAACCACCAAACGCAGGTTTGACTGCACCATTTTGTCCTTAGCGCGGCGACCTACATAGAGGCGATGTCGAAACGCTGGTAGGCGCTTTTTAACCTCTTTAGACCACTCTTCTTGTTCTGGTTCTCTTCCTAACTGAGTAGTAAGTTGTTCCCAGACTCGCTCAGATTTCAGTACCCCTTCAGCCCACTCTATATCTTGGGGTTCCCGCTCTAAATTTTCGATCAATTGCTGGCGCAAACGCTCCAATTCCAGCAAATCTGCAATTTTCCGAGCAAGTTCAATTTCTTCGTCGGCGCGTAGCAGGCGAATCCGACCAATTTCTTGTAAATATAGGCGAATCGAATCCTCTGTATAGTGCTTCTTTTTAGTTTGCACCCGACGACGGGATCTGGCTACCTTACCAGGCTTACCGTCTTCTTCATCCGGTGCCACGTCTACAAATTCTTCATCTCGATCTGCTTCTTCGTCAATTAATAGCTCTAACATTTCGCTGTCAGGCTGAATGATGATTTCGAGTACGTCGTTGGCCTGGGTCATGCCTAATTCCTCATGCTCCTTCAGTTAAAGACCAGAAGATGGTGTGGTTAATCTACAAACAAGTTAGTCAGTGGTATAGTTTGCCAGCATTCAAAGGTTGCTCACTGACTAGGTGAGAGAAAGAGAGAATACATTCCTCGCAACGCCAGGGCGAACTTAAAAGCGTTGGGGTAGGTGTTAATGCTGGATATGTTCAAGACCTTTCCGATTGTAGCCTCTCTTACAAAAATTGCACGTTTTTTGATTATTTAATCCTGCAAATATGAAATTAATGTCTGGCGAGCTTTTACAAATGGATAATGCAATTGGAATTGATGCACCCATCATGCAGCCCATCTCCTTGAACTAATTTTTACAGGATTTGCTCTTACTTACTCGCTTTCTTGAGAAAACAAGCCAGTTTTTCGCTGCCTTTCTATCAATTGCCCGCTTTTCCAGCGTCAAAGGATTGGCGACAATAGCACTAAGCAGTAATGAACGTGCAAGCCAAAACTACGAGAAATTGTCCTTTTATCTTACGTTAAGCTCAAATATAACTCCATACTATTAAGCTTTATAGGTCAGCGGTTGAGACAAATGGCTGAATTCTATTCAGTCATTCTAATCAACTGGGACTAAATGTGACATCTAAAACATCAATATATATTGCAAAATCCGCATTGACCACTCAATTTGGCTTGTTGCCACAAAAAATCAATGGTGACAAACTGGTATCCTTGCTGCAATAGTTGGGGAATTAGCTGGCTAGTGGTTTGGGCTACGTCTTGTCCACCGTAGTAGCCATCGTGCAGAACAATCACTGAACCATTACGAACTTGCCGTAGCACCCGCTCTACGACCAGGGAAATACCTGGACGCACCCAGTCTTCCGGGACGACGCTCCACATGACAGGTCGATAGTTCCACTGGTGCAATAAATCTAAGGTTTGTGGTGTAAACAAACCGTTGGGGGGCCGGATATCTCGGATGTAGCGTGGATCTAGTTGACAAGCTTTTTGGATTGCTTGTTGGGTTTGTTCTATACTTTGCTGGAGTTCCGTTGGGCTGAGTTTAGGAAAGGCGCGATGATCGTATCCGTGTAATCCAATCCAGTGGCCCCGGTCGTAGACTTCTTTAGCAACTGTTGGGTAACGGTTGACACAGGCACCGAGCCAGAAAAAACTAGCAGTGATGCTGTAGCGGTCTAGCACTTGTAACAGCTCTCTGGTGTACTGAGGATGGGGGCCATCATCAAAGGTGAGAGCGATCGCTTTTGAATTTGCAGCACCCGACCACAGACAGTTAGGAAAGGCAGGCTGAAGAATTCGGTACACAATAGGAAATAGCGGAGCCAGCTGCATTTAGTCTTTTAAATTGGTGTCAGCATACAGTGAGTCTTAAAGGTCAATTTTTACAACAAAAGCAAATTTTTGCCACCGTCACGCGATTTTTTCTTTTGGTTGCTCTTACTGGGTGCAGCACTGTAACTACCAACCAGTATGAAGCAACAGCGCGGACTACTTTCACTTGGAAAGTTCACTACTTTACTAATCCCAGCCGCAATCTAGAGCGAATAGAAACTTTTGGCTCTACTTCTTTGCTCAACCGCAATGGCGAGAAACCAGAAGGAGCGGTTATTGGCCCTGATGAGCGGGAACTTTGGTGGGCTGCTCTCCCGCCACAACCGACGCTGGATGAAATTGAACAGCGACAACAACCAGGCGAACAGACAAGTACACCTGGTCTGTTGCGAGATGTGGATTACCAGATCACCTATCGCTCTGGCAACCAGACGGTGACGTTGCCGACGAATTACGATGTTTATCGGGAGGTTGTGAAGGCATATCCTTCCCAGACACCTTTAGAGCTAACTTTGGGAATCAACGATGCTTCAGTGGAAAAAGCTGAACCCAAGTTTGAAAATTAAAAGTGAAGCATCTCCCATGTACGCCATGTGCAACTTTCTTTATAGTGCGATACTCCCAACCCAAGGGCCAATTGGGGAGCTAAGAAAAAGTTGCACATCCGGTCAATTTTTAATTCTTAATTTTCTGGCAGAGCTTTTCACAGTGATGGGTATCTTTAACGGCTGACTGGCTTTAGTTAGCTGCTGTGATTCCAGCTCTTGCAGACCATCAAGAATTGCGTCGCGGATGACAGCTTCCGGCTCTCGACTCAACATCAGGCGAAAATATTCTGCGATGGTACGTTTGCGATCACGCTCTAACCGAGCATCTGTTACTAAAGCGCTCAGTTGACGAACTGCAAGCAAACGCTTCAGGGGGTCAACCTGTGTTAGTTCCGTTAACAGATGGTTCAGATTACCTTCTTCGCGATTCACTTGACGACTAATAATTTGCCACACCAACAAAATGAGGGTAAACAGGGTGCCTAAGCCTTGAAGAATCGCACCAGTTGCAATCCAGGGGCTATCTGAGTCTACCCAGATGGAAGCAGCCATGTAGGTGCTGAAGCTGGCAAGTCCGCCGCTACCAACTGCCAGAGTTAATTGACGGTTGGAGCCGCTAAAAAACCTTTGTAGACTTGACCAGTGTACTTGCCAGTCCCATTCCTGCATCAAGTAAACCAGCAACATTACCAACACACCAGCGCAGGTAGCCAGCAGAAGCTTCCAGTTCCAGAAAAGCATTGCCAACATAAATGCGATCGCCAGCAGCCAGCCTCCTTGCGACAACCTTGCTTGAGGAAACCGCTGGAAAAGTGTCAACTTTGATGGTTTGTGCGACGAGCTTTCAAGGAGGTTAGCGATTTGCTGCCGCCATTTAGACGCCTGTGCCACGGAGATTTCCTGCTTAAGTCAGATAGATTATATCTAACCTACTGGCTCTCTCGATAAGTTTTTTCTCAGTGGAAGGTTCAAACGTGGGAACGCTAACTTATTTCTTAGAAGCCAAAGCTTAAGTCATCGACGGTTAGCTGACCGTCAAAGGCGTAGAAACTAATCCGACTGATATCTGGTACGTTTACGCTCAGAAGCGTGTTGGGAGGGATTGGGGAGTCAGTTCCGGCGAGATTTGGCCCAGGTATCTCGGTGCGGGCGAGCAGTTTATCTTGGGCGTCAAAGGCAGATAAAATAGTTCGCTGAGAACTGGTGGTAAAGCCGCTGACAAAGCGTACTGGATACTCGAAAAACACTTCTATCAAGCCGTTTTTCGGCGCACCCATGAGGACTGTGGTGCCAGAGTGAACGGGAAAGGCAGGGTTTGAGGGTTGGAGAGCGATCGCGTTTCTAAAGGTGACTCCCCATTGTTTAAACTGACGTTCCACTACTTCAAAGCATGTCAAATCTTCCATGTTGAGGCGAACGCAGGTAGGTTTTTTTACCGGAAAGCCGAAATCAGACTCTAACGGCTTTGCGCCAGCAGAAGCGACAACGGTAGCAGCGTTGAGAAAATCCGCTGTCGCTGATGCTTCAAACTCGCCCACTTCATCACACACAGGACTGTATTGCTTTGCCATAACACTATGTAAACGCCCTTTTTCAACAACCGGATCGCCTTTAACTGCATCTAGCACTGGACACTGGACGATGATTTCTTTCTGGCTTTTCAATGGAAGCGACGACCTTAAACTACCAACTCTCCTCGTGTTCATCCAGCCTCCTTGACTCCCAAAGCATTTTTTATATTGCCATCCCAATTAATGCTTCTTGGGCCAGTCGAAAGATTCCGCACTTTAAACTGTCTGATCCGGAAATGATGGCAAATGTTCCATTCCTCAACGTTTGCTGATGGCTGCTCGTTTAAGCGTAGCTGAAAGTTTACATAAGTACGGAAAAATGGGGTGATGGGTTTTACCCCCTACCGTTAAAATTATCTCTGATTTTTTCCGGTTTCGCATCCGTTATCTAGCGGATGTCTCCGAACTCCCACAAATGTCAAACCAAGGCGCTATTAGTTTTTTTACCCAATACGGCTATTTTTCGGGTGAGAGAACCACTTACCAAATCTTTAAACAGACGAGGTTTGGTTTTAGAGTTTCTTGGCATTTCTATCGGCTGTGTGGATCGGGGAAGTTCTTCATGACTAATCACCATTCCAGAGCCAGAGGTTTTGGTAGACCTAAATCGGCGATGATGGCAGTAGATAGGAGGTTTGTCCCATGATTCAGCCACCAGGATTTGAACAGCACTCAGTTGTCACCTCGTTGGGAAGAATGGTGTACTACACTAACGAGGGGGAACCGTGGCAGTCAACAGCTGCCACCAGCTTGAAAGAGTTGCCCACATTGGTTTTCCTGCATGGCTTTGGTGGGGGGTCGTCCGCTTATGAGTGGTCGAAAGTCTACCCAGCTTTTGCGACTGAGTATCGAGTTTTAGCACCAGACTTAATTGGTTGGGGTAGATCCGATCATCCAGCCCGGAATTACCAAATAGATGACTACATCAACACGATTATCGAGTTTCTGGAGCTGACTTGTGATAGCGCAACGCCTGTAATTGCGTCTTCGCTCTCTGCTGCCTTTACAATTAGAGCTGCGATCGCTCGTCCCGATTTATTTAAGTCCCTGATTTTGACGACAGCCGCTGGTTTGTCTGACTTTGGCGAAAATTACACGCGCAGTTTCTTTGCCCAACTGGTCAGCACACCAATTCTAGATAAATTAATTTACAGCACTGGCGTTGCTACCAGTGGCGGTATCCGCAGTTTCTTAGAACAACGCCAATTTGCTCAGAGCGATCGCGTTTACGAAGAAATTGTCAACGCCTATCTGGAATCTGCCCTGGAACCAAATGCTGAATATGCAGCGCTTTCTTTTGTGCGGGGGGATTTATGCTTCGATCTTTCACTGTACATTGGGCAGCTAAACGTGCCTACTGCCATCATGTGGGGCGAAAAATCTCAGTTTACAGGCCCTGATATTGGCAGGCGGCTTGCAGCCTTGAATCCGCAAGCCATCAAGGTTTTTCAACCTCTGGATGATGTGGGACTGACACCCCAGTTAGAAATGCCTGCGGTGACAATTGGCTTAATCCGGCGATTTTTGAAATTGCTTAATGGCTAATGGAATCATGGCTAACTGCATTCTTGACCAATTAGCCATGATTCCCTTCTTTTAGCCTTTCAACCGGATATCAATCACAGTGACGTTAAAGTTGTAATCTGAACCGTCAAGTTCTAGGGGCATGCCAATTTTAACTTTGGTGCCGCCTATGACTAGACCATCTTTAGTAGTTTGCCCTTTTGTAGCAAAATTCATTAGCATATCGGTGCTGAAAGAATCTTGTCTAGGATCGGCTAAGGCTTTGACAGAACCATCTGGTTGCGGCACAACCACTGTTCGTGGTAGGAGTTTGACGGATTTAATCTCCATCTGTCCGGCGGGTTGATTGCGGATGATAATATTTACTTTTTTGTCTTTCTCAAACTGTTCCATTAATCCTTGCGGGTCTAGGACGTTCAAACCCCGAACAATGGCATCTACTTCTACTGGTTTTGTGGTAACGCCGACTTGAGCAACCGAACCGGAGGTGCCGGGGAAGAAGAAGATCCCGACAATAACTGAGAGAATCACTAAGGCAGCAGCAACATCTAAAATGCTTACCTTGCCGAATAAGCGACCTTGAGAATCCAAAATCTTCATGCAGAAATGTCCTGGCTCTAGCTAAAAGACTGGTGGAAAATAACATCTAACTCTATAGATCGCAAGCTAGATGAGTCACGATCCGGTAGTCTTTTGTCAGAGTAACATGAGTGTCGTCAGGAAGTGGTGTGGCTGACTGGATAAGTAAATCTGCTAAAAAAAAGAGGATTATTTACTCTACTACGCGCAACCATCCATTTTTTAGCTTGTCAAGGACTCGATTTACTTGAGCTTGCTCTTCGGCGTTTAAAGCTGTTTTCGATAACAGTGTGGACATCAGCCGCCGTTGGTCAGCGCGAGTGATTTTACGAGTAATTAATAAATGCTCAACTAATTGACCAATACTTACCGATGTTAAATGCTCTTGAGCTTGCATATATTAAACGTGACGATATAGATACTATCTAAATTTTCTGTGAGCCTGCCTGGTACTTCATCGGCATAATCGCTTAATTTGCTTTTCGGAAAAATGCTTGTCTACGTAATATTGCGTAGGAATCTGGCAAGGCTTAAGCGATCGCATTTTGATGATGTTGAGTTAACGGCAGGATCAAGGATAAATCCAATGATTATATTTATTGTTAAAACTTAACGCTCTTATATTGGCTATTTAGGCAAAAAATCTCTTTTTTTGAACAAAAGTTGGAAAACTATCTGCCAGGGGAATCCTAGAAAGGCAACCAAGACTTGCTGCTTTGCGTCTTGGATTCCAGAGTCTTTGATTGCAGCTGTTTGAATTATTCTTGCGCGTATTGGCTATGAAGTTGAATCCGTTATCGTTTTTTTATCGTCAGGCAAATCGCCGCTGGTTATACCCGTTGCTGTCAGCGGTGATGGCGCTGTTTATTTGGGTAGGTTTGCCGCAACCAGGGCAAGCGATACCCTGGTTAGACCTGATTTTGCGCGGCGTTCAGGTGATTCAGATGTCGAATGTTTCTGATAGACAGGAAGTTCAGATTGGTCGGTCAATTAATGAACAACTGGTGACTAGAGAAATTCGCTTGTATCGTAATCCGCAAATAACGCGCTATGTAAATGAGATTGGTCAGCGGCTGGCTAGTAGTAGCGATCGCCCGGATATTCCTTATACTTTTCAGGTAGTTAACGATAAAAGCGTTAATGCTTTTGCTACGATGGGGGGCTTTGTCTACATCCATACTGGCTTACTAAAGGCGGCAGATAATGAAGCTCAGCTGGCAGGTGTCTTAGCTCACGAAATCGGCCATATTGCTTCCCGTCATGCGTTGGAGCAAATGCGCCAAACTGCGATCGCTCGCGGTGTGGCGGCTGCTGCTGGCTTAGACCGCAATTTGGCGGTGCAGATTGGTGTGGATCTAGCTCTGCGCCGTCCGAACAGTCGCAAAGATGAATTTGAGGCTGATCAAAAGGGTCTGGAAACCTTAACAAATGCAGGCTATGCCCCCGCAGGGATGGTAGGTTTTATGGAAAAGCTACTCCGAGGCGGCTCGGTGCCTAATTTCTTGAGTACCCATCCGGGGACACAGGACAGAATTAACGCTTTGGAACGTGTCATCGACCCGGCGACTGCCAATGTGGGCGAGGGGCTAGATGAGTTGGCTTACAAGAGGAACATCCGCGCCCTTCCCTAAAAGACAAACTCTTTAAAAAGGCAATCCTTTGAAAGGATTGCCTTTTTGCCTTATGGTCTAAGCATATGGCGACGCATTCTACCCACCTGTGATGGATCGATTCGCGTTACGGCTTCTGATAGTGAGAGTTTGCGAACGCGACCGCGCAAGACGTTGACTTGATATACAAGGTTGTTGGTGATATCCAAGCCTGTCAACCAGCCGCTTTTTTGGTGGTAGGCACCAGTATCAATGTCTAGCCAGCCATTTCCTTGGGCTAATTTCCCTGGTGTCACCCCAGGCAAGGTGAAGGTGATGGTGTGACCTGTGATGATCAGTTTATCAGGGAAGTATGGTTTAGCTATACTGTGGAATTCTTCCCGAATCCAACAAAATTCTTCAGCGCTTTGCTTTTCGAGAGGGATTTGCGGATGAACGCCTGCGTGAACTAACCAGATGTCGCCTAAGTCTAGGTGTGTTGGCAAGCTTCGCATCCAGTCTATATCTCCTTGGGGAATGCCAGCTTCGCCATAACTGTTGACGGTGGCGTGTCCGCCACTATACAGCCATCCTTGCAGGGCTGGGCCATATACTTCTCCATCGCCCAATACGTCTATTAACATTTGCTCGTGGTTTCCCAGGAGGCAGTGGTAGGAACTTTGCTTGACAAATTTCACAACCTGAGCGCTCTGAGTCCCCCGATCTATTAAGTCCCCCAAAAAATAAACTGAATCTTCATCAGAAGGCGCGATCGCTTCTAATAATCTCATTAGGCCGTCGTAGTGGCCATGCACATCACCTATCACAATGCGACGGTGGGTCATTTTGCTTTTCCTAACTTCCGATTTCTCACAACACTGGATAGTGCCGACTATTATTAAGGTGATGCACAGCCTGAAGTATGGAATGCCTGCCTAAAAATTAAAAATCAAAAAAGACACACTTTAATTTATAATGTATAATTTTCAATTCCTTTAAATGGCGGTACTTCCCAGATTGTAAGTATGGTAGACTACAGTTCAATCATATCTTGCCTAGCCTTAGTAGCATATTTAAGGGTTTGGCATATCCCTTGCGGATGAACAAATATGTCTGAGCTGCCCACTGGGGACAAAATTCAGACTAAAATCCTCTGGCTTTTGCTTGAATGTTAGAAATTTCCAAAAATTCTGAGCTTAGCGCCTCTTCAGTAACGCCGCCAACGATAGTCGCTTTGAAGCAACCAACCAGTCAGGCTTGGGTGAAGATGGCGATCGCTAACTTGGACACGATCCTGTTAGACCATTCCCACTGCGAACGAAAAGCTGCTGGCGTAGCTTTGAATTTGATGTTTCGCTACCCTTCTAATACTCAGATGGTGCGGATGTTGACAGCGATCGCTCGTGAAGAACTAGAACACTTTGAGCAAGTCAATCAGTGGCTAGAACGCCGCCAAATCCCTCTGGGACACCTCTCGGCTCCTCCCTATGGTGCTGGAATGAAGGCGCAAATTCGTCCCCAGGAACCTCAGCGATTGTTGGATTCTCTGCTTGTTTCTGGTTTAATTGAGGCTCGCTCTCACGAACGGCTGGGATTACTTGCTAATCACTCTCCAGATCCCGATCTAGCCAAGTTTTATCGCAGTTTGATGGCATCTGAGGCTCGTCATTATGGCGTTTATTGGGTGCTGGCTAATACTTACTTTGAACGTGATGTTGTTAAAGAGCGGCTGGAAGAATTAGCTGTTGCCGAAAGTGAGTTGTTGGAAACTCTGCACCCAGAACCGAGAATTCATAGTTAAAAACCTGACAAGAACAGTCCCTTTTTCCGACAAAGAGGGGTTACTAATGCTTCAGAACTTATTTTCTATAAGTATATTTAAGATAAATAATATTAGGTTATATTCTCATTATTAAGAATAAACTATCAGAGAGTATGGTGTTACAAGAACTTGACTTTTTTGATAATTCTTTGTAGTTTCAATGGTTGAAAACGGGCATGAAAATACAATATGGTAATTTTTTGATTCGGAGTTGGGAAGAAAGCGATCGCGCAGCCGCAGCTGATGTTATCCATTCAGTATTAACTGAGTATGGCTTGCCTTGGGAGCCAGAGGGAGCAGACAGGGATGTGCTGGAGGTAGAAAAATTTTATCTCGATGCTGGGGGTGAATTTTGGGTAGTGGAAAGACTTGGGCGTGTGGTGGGAACTGCTGCTTATTATCCGGTACATCGGGGAGAAAAAGCGGTAGAAATACGCAAGATGTATTTGTTGCCAGAGGTGCGAGGGCAAGGGTTAGGGAAGTATTTGTTGCATCAATTGGAGAAAGTGATCGCATCCCTTGGTTTTCAAGAAATTTGGGTGGAAACTGCCAGCGTTCTCCAACAGGCAGTTAAACTTTATGAAAATAGCGGTTACAAAGAAGCCGAGGGCGTGGAGACAACCAGATGCGATCGCGTTTATATCAAATTATTAGATTTAATACCACAGAAATAAAGGTAACTTAGTTTTCATATGATAATGAGTAATGGATATATTTGTCACAAGTTATGTTTAATTAAGTCGGCTATTTATAGATTATTTTTTATGAATTTATTTGCTAATAGAACCGTCCCTAGCAACGCTGCGGGAGCATCCCATTTTTGCAAATATAACCCACAGGCTAGAAGCCTCGATGCTGGAACAACAAAGCTTGCCAATGCAAAAGCTTGATATTACTAGCTTGCGTTGGCAGGCTTTGTTTGTTTAGACGCGACTTTAGTCGTCGTGCTTAAGACTGAAGCTGCACTTTATCAAGCGAAACCAGCAGGACGCGCTCAAATTAAAAATGGAGCATTCTTCATTTTTAATTCTTTTTAACGACTCAGGGCGCGGATGAATCGTTGTAAATTGGTAAACAATCCAGATTTTTTTGGTGCTGGGGTGTCGCTGGTGCCAGTGCTGGTGCCTGTAGCCTGAGCGATAATTTGATCGAGTTCTTCCCCAACTGGTCTTTCGGAGACTTCAGCAATCAGCTTGTAATCGTCGCTAGTTTCCAGCCAGACTTGCCAAGATTGAGGATAGCAACGAAGTATGGCAGCACCTTCTAGAGATCGCAGGTAGTAGCAAGACTCCAGGGAGATGAGGAAGCGATCGCGCAATTGTCGCGCTGCATAGCCAATCCCCACGATAGAGGGATCTTCTAAACGGGGGTTGAGCATGACAACGGGACGATCTCCGGCGTATTCGCACAGCTTCTCGACTTGCAGGACTTCTACCGAGGAAGGCTCAACCAACAATATAATCTTGTCTTCTGGCTGAATTTTATCTTCTAGGGAGCTTTTGCTGGTGCCAATATCTTGTATTTTAAAAGGCACCTCTGGCCAGTCGCGACGAGCCAGAGCAGCTGCACCAGCGTCAGGGAAGAAAACTTTTAGCCCAGAACCTATGTCTTCAAAAACTGGGATAAATTGCCAAGCTACAGGCATAATTTTGAGTTCTGGGAAGACTAACTCAACTTTTAGCCTGGTGTAACCATTGGCGATCGCGGCTTTGGTAGCTTCGCGGGATTGGGCGATCGCTTCTTCTAGAGTTTTGGGAAGTTCTGCCATCTGGAAAAATTTTGATTGTAGGGGCGGGTTTTACCAAATTATCTGTTATCTCACAAATATGTTTAATAAACTCGCCCGTGGGTGAGTTGTCAGCATTCAAAATTCTAAACTTAAAACCTTCTGTGACTGAAACTTAATAGCTGGTGGGATCAATCTTTCCAAAACTTGCTTTAGCACCATCGCCGCCCAGTCTACATCAGCTTCGGTGGTATCGCGTCCCAGAGTGAGTCGAATTCCTCCTAAAGCAGCTGCATCGCTGTAGCCCATTGCCAGCAGCACGGGGCTAGGGCTGAGTTTACCGCTGTGACAGGCTGCGCCAGCACTGATGGCAATTCCAGCGAGGTTCATCTGGCGCACGAGGGTCTTTCCGGTGATTCCGCCAGTGACGGTGAAGCTGACGTGATGCGGTAGGCGATGCAGTCTGTCGCCAGTGGGGATGAGGTGGGGGCTGTCAGATAAGAGGGAGAAGAGGCGATCGCGTAATTTTACCAATCTTAATGTTTCCGTTGCCAATTCTTGCGCTGCCAGTTCTGCTGCCACACCAAAACCAGCAATAATTGGTACAGCCTGCGTCCCGGAACGCAACTTTAATTCTTGTCCGCCACCGCACAACAAGGGTACTAACTCCACACCAGGACGCACATAAAGCCCCCCAACACCTTGAGGGCCATAAATTTTATGGCTGGAGAGAGATAGCATATCCACGGGTAGCTGCCGCACATCTATGGGCAACCGTCCAGCGACCTGCACAGCATCGGTGTGGAACAGAACGCCTTGGGAACGGGCAATTTGTGAAAGTTCCGCAATCGGTTGTAGCGTACCAACTTCGCTTTGACCGTAAATTACCGAAACCAAGACTGTATTGGGTTGTAGCGCTAATTCTAAGTCTCTGGGATTCACTCTGCCTTTAGTATCCACTGGCAAGCGCGTCACCTCCCAACCCCATAATTCTAGTAACCGCGCTGGTTCTGCCACAGCTGAATGCTCAATGCTGGAGATAATCATATGCTGAGGCGATCTATAGCTGCGGGCAACCCCCATAATTGCCAAATTGTCTGCCTCAGTGCCGCCAGAAGTGAAGATAATCGCCTCTGAGGAAGGTGCGTTAATTAATCCCGCAACCTGCATTCTTGCTTGTTCCAGTTCGGTTGCTGCCCGTTGTCCCCACTCGTGCAAGCTAGAAGGATTCCCCCAATGTTGGGTAAGAACTTGCTGCATGGTTGCGATCGCCTCCGGGCGAGTGGGCGTGGTGGCACTATAATCCAGGTAAACTTGCATGGTTGCTCAAGCGACAGGCTTCCTACACTTTCAGCATATAGCGCCAAAAGCCTGAACAACGAACAGTTAACCAGACTCTATCCGCCCGGTTTGCAGACGTTATATTCTTCGTGGGACATAACTTCTTCCGGTACCAGTCTGCTACCGCAGTCGCGGCAAATCATCCGGTAGTCGCGGCTTAAGGGAATACTGATGATCGTGCGGTTGTGGCGTAGCCGCTTTCCCTTAAATTCTGTATAGTTCCGGGTATTTTCCAATCTAGCAATGATGGTACGCGCCTTTACCACCAAATGAGCTGGAAGGTGTCTTAAATCAATGGGGTCGTCGGCGAAGGTTTCCTCCCACTGCTGTTTTTCCTGTTTTTTTTGAACCCAAGTGGCGCGTTCAGAGGCGCACCGATGACAGATTTGCCCATAGCCCTTGTGACCGCACGGAAAAGTCTTTTTTCTTGTTGTCATAAAAAAATAGTGGCGTGGCTTTTGGCACCCCACCCCCACAATGCTGCTACCCTGTGGAAACTCTCCGCCGTGAAGGCGGTTGGACAAAATATGAATTTTATCCGCTTGCAGTTTATGTTAATGCAAGAAGGGCGAGTTTCTGAGAACGGTTTTCGTTTTTTGGGTCAAAAAGTTATGAAACCTTTTAATACGTGAGTTTATTGTGTAGGTGGATGAGCGAAAATTATGTTTTCACGACGTAATAAAACTGCGGCCTGTTAGCCAGCATCTCACCGTGAATCTCTTTTCCCTGACTAAAATCCGTTTGGGGTATGTATTCCTCCTCGCGCTGACTCTCGCCGCCTGTGGGCGGGTGCAGTCGCAAAATCCCATCCTTAAGCCCCTGCCTCAAGATCCGTTTGTTCAGGTATACTTCAACCACGCAGCTACATCAGAATACATTGAGCCTTACCGACTGCAAAAACGACCGGGAGATGACTTAGAGCATCATATTGTGGATGCGATCGCTGCTGCTAAATCCACAGTCGATGTAGCGGTACAGGAGTTGCGTTTGCCTAAAATTGCCTCTTCGTTGGTGGAACGCAAGCAGGCGGGGGTGAAAGTGCGGGTGATTTTGGAAAATATCTACAGTCGCCCTTTGAGTAGTTTTACCGCTGCTGAGGTGGCGAAACTACCGCCAAGAGAACGCCAACGTTATAACGAATTTCGCCAGCTAGTAGACCGAAACGCGGATAATCAACTCACGAGTGCGGAAATTAATCAAGGAGATGCCTTGGTAATTTTACGCAACGCTGGTATTCCCATAATTGATGATACTGCTGACGGTTCCAAAGGCAGCAGCCTGATGCACCACAAGTTTGTCGTTGTTGATGGCACAAATGTAATTGTTACTTCAGCAAATTTCACTTCTAGCGACATTCATGGAGATTTTTCCGCACCTAGCAGTTTGGGAAATGCTAATAACTTACTAAAAATTGATAGTCCTGAAGTAGCATCCATTTTTACCCAAGAGTTTAACTTAATGTGGGGAGATGGGCCAGGAGGAAACGCTGATAGTAAGTTTGGTGTCAAAAAGACGTTTCGACCACCGCAACAAGTCAACCTTTTAGATACTACTGTCACCGTCCAGTTTTCTCCAACCTCGACTACACAACCTTGGACTCAAAGTAGTAATGGCTTAATTGGCAAAATTTTAAATACGTCTGCCCAATCTGTTGATATAGCTTTGTTTGTTTTTTCAGATCAGCGTCTGGTTAATATTTTGGAAGCCGACCATCAAAAAGGCGTGCAGATCCGCGCTTTAATTGACCCAGATTTTATCTATCGTCCCTACAGCGAAGCCTTAGATATGATGGGCGTTGCTTTGAGCAATTCTTGCAAGTATGAAGCCGAGAATCGCCCTTGGCAAGAGCCGATTAAAACTGTTGGCGTACCACTGCTGTCAAAGGGAGATTTATTGCATCATAAATTCGGGGTTGTGGATGGAAAAGCTGTAATTACAGGTTCTCACAATTGGTCAGATGCTGCCAATACTGGCAATGATGAGACGGTTTTGGTAATTCAAAGCCAGACGGTTGCTGCTCATTACAATCGCGAGTTTGAGCGTCTTTATGCTAATGCACTGTTGGGTGTTCCTGATAGGATTTTACAAAAAATAAATGCTCAGGAAAAACAATGTCGTCCCGTAAAAAATGCTTCAGGAGCGCAACCCATTGTAACTCCTTCTCCCCTCTCCCGTTCTGGGAGAGGAGCTGGGGGTGAGGGAAAAACTGGAATTATTCCAGCTTCTAAACTATCTGAAAAAAGCGAAAATCAAATTACTCAAAAAGTTAATCTCAATACAGCAAGTATAGAAGAAATAGAGGCTTTGCCGGGTGTTGGGCCAAAGCTGGCTGGGCGTATTATTGAGGCGCGTCAACAGAAACCTTTTACTTCGTTACAAGATTTGGATCAAGTGCCAGGAGTTGGCCCAAGTTTGTTGGAAAAATTACGCGATCGCGTGACTTGGTAAGTAGGGATTTAAGGGGATGTTAGTGCCGATTCCTGAAGAAGAGGCGGCTAAACAACAACAACGAGCTGAACGTTTAGCTGAACAATTACGTGCAATGGGAATTAATCCTGAGATTGACAGATGAATGAGACTAGAGTTCTATTTCGTCCGGTTGGACAAAAAGAGTGGGATTTGGTCGCAGAAAGCGGCTACACTGAGTTTCCGCCTCGGCTTCCCTATCAACCAATCTTTTATCCGGTACTAACGGAGGCTTATGCTGTGCAAATTGCCAGAGATTGGAACACAAAAGACGCAGCTTCTGGCTATGTTGGCTATGTCACCAAATTTCAGGTGAAAACGGAATTTATGGTGCGGTACGAGGTGCAGACTGTGGGGAGTTCTCAACATCAGGAGTATTGGATACCTGCGGAGGATTTGCCTCAGTTCAACAGTAATATTGTGGGTAAGATAGAAGCGATCGCAGAGTTTAGACCTGAACAGGGGAGTCAAGAATGAGCGGCGCATTTACTCTCCTTCAAAAAGACGAAATCGCCATTCGCCGAATGTGAGAAGGCTGACACAATTAGATAAACTCCACGAGGGGAAATATTTAGATCCCTGGCTGATGGCTATAGAACGGCAGAATCAGTAGACTGAAAGTAGTTGCCCAGCTAGAAGTGTCCGCGCATCCAACTATGACCCAGCAACCTGCACGTATCTGTATACTCGGTGGCGGCTTTGGTGGTCTTTACACCGCTCTGCGCTTGAGCGAACTGCCGTGGGAAAGGTCGGAACGTCCCGAAATTGTCTTAGTCGATCGGGATGACCGCTTTTTGTTCACGCCGCTACTGTATGAACTGCTTACCGGGGAACTGCAAACCTGGGAAATTGCCCCACCGTTTCAAGAAATTCTGGCTAACACGGGTGTACGCTTCTGTCAGGGTGTCGTGGCTGGAATTGATATCGAGGAACATCTAGTACATTTGCACGATGGTCAAGATTTTGCCTACGATCGCTTGGTGTTGGCGTTGGGTGGGGAAACTCCCCTAGACATGGTACCGGGAGCTGCTGAGTATGCTTTTGGTTTCCGCACTATGGCTGATGCCTATCGTCTGGAAGAACGCCTGAGAATTTTGGAAGAGTCGGAAGCTGATAAGATTCGCATAGCGATCGCGGGTGCTGGTTACTGCGGGGTAGAGTTGGCTTGTAAGTTGGCTGACCGTCTTGGCGATCGCGGTAGGATACGCTTGATTGAACTAAGCGATATGATTCTGCGAACTTCAACCGACTTTAACCGGGATGCAGCGCGGAAAGCTTTAGAAGACCGAGGTGTTTGGATTGATTTGGATACGTCGGTTGAGTCGATGTCACCGACAACAATCTCGCTGGTCTATAAAGGACAGGTAGACCCAATTCCGGTGGATTTGGTGCTGTGGACGGTGGGAGTGGGCATGGCGGATGCGGTGCGAAGCCTCCCTGTCAAACAAAATCAACGCGGTCAATTGACGACTACGCCGACTCTGCAACTGGTTGACCATCCAGATATCTTTGCTCTCGGCGACCTTGCGGATTGTCACGATGTCACGGGACAAGCTATCCCAGCAACGGCGCAGTCTGCGTTCCAGCAGTCTGATTTTGCCGCCTGGAATATTTGGGCATCGCTGAGCGGTCGTCCTTTGCTTCCCTTCCGCTATCAGCAATTAGGGGAGATGATGACGTTGGGAACCGATAACGCCACGCTGACAGGTTTGGGAATCAAACTGGATGGTACTCCGGCTTACATTCTTCGCCGTCTTGCCTATCTGTATCGGATGCCATCGCTAAATCATCAGCTGAAAGTCGGCTTGAATTGGATTACTCAACCTTTGGTTGATTTTTTGTCTAAGTAGCTTTCAGCCCCCTGCCAAGCCCCGGTTGGATCTTCAGAAGCAAGGTGGTTTCATACAATCCAAGAAAATCTCGAAAATTGCGACGTTTTGTAGGGACATGGCAATGCCATGTCCCTACAGATGTATCGTAACAAGCCTTGAATTGCTATAGTTATAAGTTGGGTATTAACCACCATATTTTGACTTGCTTATTAATCAGCAAAAAATGCTTAAATTTTTTAAGAAGACGGGTTATGGCTTTTATAGACCGCATTTTTTATAGGGTTGTATTTAGCGGTATTTCCTAAGCTGTTTTTAGTTATTATAGGCTTTGGGTTATTGTTTATTTTTAAATTGATTAAATTAGAAGCAATAAAGAACAAAAAGTTTATTTAAGTACCATTAAAATTATCCGATATTTGAAACTCGGATAAAATGGATGATTGATAAAAATGTCATCCCTTACTCTTGGTTATTGCTGAATCGCCTAGAGCATTTTGTTTGAGCATTTGCCAGTTTATCAAAATAGCTGGAGAAGCTTGAACTGGAGGCAAAATCTAATTTTTATCATGGGGTTAGTTTGTTTACTCAGAAACCTCAATGAGTTTGCCTTAATATCTGGCGATCGCGCTATGGCTTCATTCTGAATAGGCAGTTTGCAGCTTCCTATTGGGATACGCTCGATGACATGATAATGAATATACTGGGTGGTGTTGTAGGGTTTGCAATCTAGAGATGGAAAACGAAAATAGCCGGAAGCGTCCCAAAGTGATTTTTGTCGATGCTGTTGGCACTATGTTTGGGGTGCGGGGTAGTATAGGCGAGGTGTATGGCGCGATCGCGCGTCGGTTTGGTGTGGAAGTGTCGCCAGAAGACTTGCAAAAAGCTTTCTACGAGAGTTTTAAAGCTTCGCCGCCGCCAGTTTTTCCAGGTACAGAACCCCAAAAAATTCCCGATTGCGAGTCTGATTGGTGGCGTGCGATCGCACTTTCCACTTTTCACAAAGCTGGTGTTCTCGAAAAGTTTTCCAATTTTGCCAGTTTTTTTGACGAACTCTACAACCACTTTTCCACCCCTGAACCTTGGTTTGTTTATTCAGATGTCCCTGCATCCTTGGAAAAGTGGCGCAAAATGGGAATTGAACTGGGTGTGGTGTCAAATTTCGATTCTCGGATTTATTCGGTTTTGCAATCTTTAAATTTGATACAATATTTCACTTCCGTAACTATTTGCTCTGAGGTTGGTGCTGCTAAACCCGATCCACAGATTTTCGCCGTCGCGTTGCAAAAACATCAGGCAAAAGCTGAGGACGTATGGCACATTGGCGACAGTCATCAGGAAGATTATCAGGGAGCAAAAGCTGCGGGACTGAAGGGTATTTTGTTGAAACGGACAGAGTAAATACCTGGCGCATAATGTGAAAAAACCGCAGATTGCAATGATGTCATACTTTTGAAGAAAAATACATTTAAAATAAGTAAATTTAAAGAGTTAGCCAACGCAATTTAAGGTTTTCACGATAGCCATTTAAACCACCGCTGGTTCTAACATTCTAATAGTGCCAGCAGTGGCATCAATCTCCACATCTAAACCAATAGGAAGCGTAACTATCGGTTCAATGTGACCAATCATCGCGCCGTACCAAGAGGGAATTCCTAATGGTTGAATATGATCCCAAACTACTTCTTCAAGGGTGAGAGAACCATAATCAGCATCAGGTGAACATCCTTTACACTGCCCGAAAATAAAACCAGCTAATTTATTAAATACTCCGGCAATTTTTAGGTGAGTCATCAAACGGTCGATGCGGTAAATATTTTCATTAATTTCTTCTAAAAATAAGATAGCACCATTCAAATCGGGCATATAAGGAGAACCCACAATTCCAGAAAAAACTGAAAGATTGCCGCCAATAAGCTTGCCTTGCGCTCGACCGGGTGTTATAGTTTGTTGGCGATATTTTAGCTGCATCAATCGATTTTCATCGCCGTCATCTTTTAGGTTTTGAAAAGTCACGGTTTCGGCAGATTCTAAGACGCGGCGGAAAGAATCAGTTTGTTTTGTTCGCCAAGATGTCAAACCGTTGGGGCCGTGAAATGTAACTAAGTTAGTTTTAGCGTTAATTCCCAAAATTAACGCTGTGATATCGCTGAAACCGACAATAATTTTGGCATTTTTGCGGATGAGTTGGTAATCTAAGTATGGTAGTATCCGACTGCAACCCCAGCCGCCACGCATTGGGAGAATAGCTGTTACTTTCGGGTCAGCAAAAAACTGATTAATGTCTGCGGCGCGGTCTTTATCTTTGCCCCCTAAATAACCATATCTGTCGAGGATATGGGGAGCAAGTTTGGGAACCATTCCCAGTCCCCGCACTACATCTATGACGATATCGAGTTCTTCCCGGAGAAATGTTGCACTAGCGGGACTGACAATTCCCACAATAGAACCGGGTTTTAAACGGGCGGGTTTTAAAATTGGGGGAGTTGCGGCTTTTCCTGATTTTAAGGGAGAAGCTATGAGGGTAGCGATCGCGCTTTTGGCAACTGTTTCGATAAACTGACGGCGGCTGCTCATGCGGGTATAATTTTCTTTACCGGACAGGAATGTAATAGCGAGTTGGATGAAAAATTAATAGCGATCGCCCAAAATCATACCTGTAAACATAAGTTAAAAAAGCAATAGCGCCTTACGAGACTTTATATTTAAGCTGATAGACATATTTTTTGCCTTGGTAGCGATCGCTATTTATGCCAAGTTCTCTTGGTGCTGGGACTAGGAGTTTTAGGCGCGATCGCTTTCTCTGTAGCAAGCGCAGACTCTCCTACCCAAAAATGCGTAAATCTTATTAAAACATCCTTTAAAGGTAATTAATCCCGTCATTTGTTTTTTTTATAGAATTTCACTTTATATCCGCAACAGATCCATTTATTGCCAATATAAAGTGAAATTCTATGATGGGAACAAGAGAATTGCGTTTAAATATTAACTTTTCGGTGGTGCAGGAGGAGGACAAGTTTTATTAGCAAAATCACACTGATAGATGGTAGGTTTCTGCCAGCTTAAAGGAATTTCTAGCAAGTCTCGCGTCCCGGTCATACCTTGTCCTAGAAATAGTAAAAGTGCGATGCAGTTCAAAATGATGTGAACATTGCGCCAGCGATTTGATTTGTCTTTATAGATATCCTCAATAATTGCTAACGAGAAAATCATCAACATTGCAGCTGCAATGCCGATGTAATAGTGCGACCAGTACCACTCATTATCTCGTCGAAAAACGCCTTCTTGGAACCCCAGAATAACTAAACCTGCACCTGTTAAAGTAGCAAAAACTCCTCGCCAAAGTCGCTGTCTTGCTTTGTATAGGAATATTAACGAGGCAATAGTAGCTGCAAACATTAGTACGATGAAAACAACTTGAAAAGGGTTTTTGCTTCCAATATTATTTTCCAAAATATGTCCAAAGATTGGGTAAGCAAGTCCTATCAAAGCAACTCCAACTACCGCAGCTGAAAGCCATTTCCCGATTTGAACGTGTTCTTTACCAACAACTGGAGAAATTTTGCTTTTCCCTTCTTTATTTTGCAAACGGCGTTGACGAGTTTGCCAAGCGAAGTGAACGACAATGCCAATCAGCGGGAAGACGAATGTAACTGCGATCGCGGGATGAATTAAAGCTGTCCAATCTGCAATTTCCATAACAACCTCAGTATGGGTTAATTCACTAGCTACTCAACAAAGCAAAACCAAAAGTAGCATTGAATTGGCGACACCAAATCGCCACTGAACGAAAGTCTGCGGGATTTACATTAGCAGGGATAGCATAGCGTTGAGTACCGCTCACTTTTTGCAAGCGACCAATGCTTACATAATCTTCTTCTTTTATACCTGATACTGGCGGTTTTTTGGAACGATGCAAGATAACAAATAAATCCGGGCCATTACTGGTTTTAAAAGCTTCATCTAACTCTATATAGTTTTTCCCATTTTCTGTCACCACGCTAACCATTCCCATAGTAGGGTGTTCTGCCGCTACAAACTTTCCAAATAGGGGTACTTGTGCAACTGACTTAGCTTCTGGGGTTATTGATGCCTCAGCTTGGGTAGTTGCTTGATTGGAACTTACCTCTTTGGTACAGCCAACAGTCAAAAGGGCAACGGCACACACTATTGCTATCTTCAACTTCATAACCTCATCTTCCTCTACATCATTTTTACTGACAATCTACCCTTAATGTTGACATCGAAAGATGAGTTTTTCCTGAGAAATTGGCGGGAAAACGCTTAAATATATATCTGCTATAGCAATCCTAAATGATTCGTGAAACCCTGTAGGGACAAGGCGTTGCCGTGTCCCTACAAGCAGAATACTCGTTCACAAGTTAAATGGGATTGCTATAACTAGAGATTAACATAGTATTAGTTTGAGTCCATGTAAGACTTAGTAATGATTTCAGCCCCTTATCATTTTTTGCTCTATTGACACATGGGTGAAAAAAACTATTATTATATGTAACGTTGCTAATACCAGTCCAACCTACTATTTTTTTTAGTATATGTTAGTTCTCTAACATTCTAATCCTGTCCGTGGATTGTTTGAAGCGGCTTGTATGCAACCATTACACCGAAACCAAAAATATATTGAGTTACAATCCAATTTGATAGCCAAGTTAAATTTAATTTATTCAGACTATTGGGAGATTAATTTAGAAAAATTGAATACCAACATAACTTTGAGGAATTAACAGGAATGACGACTTCACAGATTAATAAGCAAATGTCAAAGCGCCGTATTCTGAAGCGCGTGTTTCGGCTTCGGGTCGCAACGCTAATCATGGTGGGGATTGTTGCTTTTGCGGGCGCGATCGCTGCGGCATGGTTTGCTGGTGAAGGGACGATTAGTTACCTGTTTGCCGAACTACAAAAATGGCAAGAAAAGCCGCCTATGTGGGTGGAAGCGCCAATGGTTGCTGGCAAATATCTGCTAGTTCCCACGATTGCTTTGCTGCTTACTGTCTTAACAGTGATGAAAATTTCCCCGCTACCTAATGCCAAATCGCGGTTTTTTGTGGTGGGAATTTTGCTGGGGCTGACGGGTCGGTATATTGTCTGGCGATCGCTTTCTACCCTGAATCTTGCTGATCCCCTAAATGGTATTTTTAGCCTGGGGTTATTTGGCATGGAAATGTTAATGCTAGCTAGTAGCATTATTCAGTTGTTTTTGATGCTAAACGTGAAAGACCGAAGGAAAGAAGCTGACCAGCTTTCTAAGAATGTCCTCAACGGCACTTTTACACCATTTGTAGATATTTTCATTCCCACTTACAACGAATCAGTTTTTATTTTACGGCGCACAATCATAGGCTGCCAAGCTTTAGATTATGCCAACAAAAAGATTTATTTGCTCGATGATACTAAGCGCCCAGAAATGCAACAATTGGCTGAAGAACTGGGATGCGAGTATAAAACAAGAGCAGATAATAGTCATGCTAAAGCGGGAAATCTCAATCATGCCTTTCCTCAAACCAAAGCCGAACTAATTGTTGTATTCGATGCTGATTTTATTCCCACTAAAAACTTTCTTACCCGGACGGTAGGCTTCTTTCAAGATGAAAAAGTTGCCCTGGTACAGACACCTCAAAGCTTTTATAATTCTGATCCGATTGCCCATAATTTAGGCTTAGAACACATTTTAACACCAGAAGAAGAAGTTTTTTATCGGCAAATTCAGCCAATTCGGGATGCAGCAGGCAGCGTAATTTGTTCTGGTACTTCTTTTATTGTCAGACGCAGCGCTTTGGAAGAAGCTGGTGGTTTTGTAACAGATTCCCTCAGTGAAGATTACTTTACAGGAATTCGTTTATCTGCCCAAGGCTACCGATTAATTTATTTAGATGAAAAATTGAGTGCCGGATTAGCCGCAGAAAATATTGCTGCTCATGCTACCCAGAGGCTGCGATGGGCGCGGGGTACTTTACAAGGATTTTTTATTGAGTCGAATCCGTTAACAATTCCCGGACTAAGCCCCTTACAAAGACTGGCTCATTCAGAAGGATTGCTGCATTGGTTCACCAGTTGGGCGCGGGTCTATTTTCTGTTGATGCCATTAGCCTATTCATTTTTAGGCGTTATTCCCATCCGGGCTACATCTGCTGAATTGTTGTATTTCTTTGTACCTTACTATGTGGTGCAACTGTCTGTTTTCTCCTGGCTAAATTACCGTTCGCGCTCAGCTTTGTTATCGGATATTTATACTTTAGTGCTGTGTTTCCCCCTAGCACTGACTGTATTTCAAGTAATGCTAAATCCCTTCTCAAAAGGCTTTAAAGTAACGCCAAAAGGGATATCACGCGATCGCTATGCTTTCAACTGGCGTTTAGCATGGCCTTTGATTATCTTATTCCTAGCAACATCGGTCAGTTTGTGGCGGAATTTGGGAATGTGCATGATGACTAATGGCACAGCTGAGGTATACAAAGGTATCAACTTGGGTTGGGTTTGGAGTGGTTATAATTTGCTGATGATTGGCATCACGTTGTTAATCTTGCTGGATGTTCCCAAACCCGATCTGTATGAATGGTTTGATTTGAGGCGAGTGGTGCAGATAAATGTGGCAGGGCAGAATTATTGGGGAATTACTAAGATAATTTCAGAAGCTGGTGCTCAAGTAATTATGACCCAATTGCCACCGATTTCTTCAAATGAACCATTGCCCGTAACGCTGGCAATTATGGAGGAAGAAATATATCTAGAAGGACAAATTATTTCTACTGGTTTCACTGATGAATTTCCTACAGTGCAAGTGACATTTGAGCAGTTGAGTCTCTCTGAACATCGGCGATTAGTAGAAATGTTGTTTTGCCGTCCTGGTCAGTGGAAGCGTCGGGATACGCCCGGTGAAATTAGTTCTCTGTTGCTAATTTTCAAAATTTTGCTGCGTCCGCGAGTGTTGTTTGATAGAAATCGAGGAATAAGCGCGATCGCTGTCTCTAAAGTTTAGGGTTTTACCAGTTTTGAGAGCCAGAGAAAATTGTCATTGTAAAGAGGCTCTATTTTAAAATTTGACTCTTTCTTGATTTTCTCCTGAAATTGCTCCGAAAGATTTAATAAAAACACATCGCTAAAACCTTGAGGAATATTAGGAATATTCATAAAGTCTGGCTGTTTATTACCAGGAACTACCATAAGGCGTACTTTTTCCTCCAATAGATAGCTAAGAGCTAGGGAATTACCGAAATTAATCCCAAAAGAATTCGTAATTAAAAGAGGAGCCTTTGCTTCATTGACTATTTCTGAAACTTGATAATTGTGATAGCTAACTACTTTATTCCAAGCCGTCTCAGCTTGAGAATTAATTGCACAAGAAACAACACCTGCCCAAATCAGTGCAGCCATCACTATCTGCCAAAATTTTTGTTCTAAAAATCTAGCTGATGTAACCCCAGTGGCAAGTAGATAAGCAATTGATAGCTGAATACCCAAATAAAAAGGGACTATATACCGACTAGAAGTTGAGCGTTGTCCTCCTAAAATTAAATCCGGAAGCACTAAAGCTAAAGTTAAGGTTCCCATCAAAGTTAGGACAAATAACCAAACTTCCTTTTTGGTATTTTTGCAGATAAAATAAATTGAGTAGCTAACCAAAATTAAAAAAATAGGTAAGGTTAAATAGGTTAATAGAGTATCAAAGCCAAAGTCGCCTTGGGTTAAAATAAAAGCACGATTAATGTGAATTCCCCACGTTTTTAGCCAAGCTATTAAGGGAATGGGTACAGCCGTCCAGTTTGCTCCTGTTTCCGACCAAGTAGCGATCGCAATTACCAACCACGGAGAAAACAATAGCACCGCCGTTAGGGATGCTAGTACGAAGGCAGCTACTGTTTTAGTAAAGCGGAAGCCTTCAATTACAATTACATAAATTCCATGTCCGATTCCCACAAATACAGAAAATGGGAATGTATAGATACTTAATGCTAAAGTTGCGGCATAAATTCCCCATGCCCGAATATGGTAAGTTTTATTTCCATCTTCTGTGGTTAGTCGCAAAGCTCGCAGCAATGTAGCACTTGATAACAAAATAGTCACGGTCCATAGGCTATATTCCCGCGCTTCCTGGGCGTACAAAACATGGAAAGGTGAGACAGCAATTAGAGCGATCGCTATCCATCCCACTAGCGGCGACTCAAATAATTCTAGGCATAGCCAATAGACACAAGGGAATACCAGCAAGCTAAACAGCACCGACAAGCTTCTCGTGACTGCTACCGAATTACCAAACAACTGCACCCAAAATCTTACTAATATGTAATAAAGTGGCGGATGTTGAGCATCATCGATTGCCAAAGCTTTAATAGTATCAATTAAGCCTTTTTCAGAATTAGGGCGCTGATACTTTTGTAAATCTTCGATGCCAATTACTTGACCATTAAAGAGTTGCTGATTCACTTCTGCACTGGTATAGCCAGAAATTCGCAATGAAGTATAAGCTTCATCGTGCCAATAAACTTTTTTGTCCAGATTAACAAAGCGAAAAAAAACGCCGAGTACCAACACGAGGATAAGAAAAAAACCAAACCAAGTCTTAGGCAGGCTCAAATTTCGCATAAATATTTTCTATGTTGGTCAATCTATCTATTGATAGATATTTTGAAGTAGCAGCATCCCGGTTTCCCAAGTTTAACCCAATCTTGGAATTAGTCAAAAATCATCCAATCGGGTAACTCAGGCGGATGAAGTACGTTAGTTACTGCCAATCGTACTCTGATAATTACTCTGATTCGGTACTTTAGTTATGAAAACCTCAGCGGTGTTATTGACTCTAAATAGAATTTGGCAAGGCTTTGTCAGATTCCTTGTTAACACTTCAGAATTGCGTGTTTGGCAGGTTTCTGATGGTCACGGACATACTTATTGGCGTGCTTACGATCCTGTTAGTGGTCGCTCTAGCTATCTTGGCTCAGAAGCTGAGGTGCGTTCGTGGATCGAGCAACGTTATTACAGGTAAAATTGGCTAATCAGCGTTAGGAGTGCCTGAGTATGCAAGTCCATCGGGTGTTTTCTGGAGCTTCTTGGGAGTCCCAAGTCGGCTACTGTCGCGCTGTAAAAGTAGGAAATATCATTTATGTTTCTGGCACTGCGCCTGTCGATGAGATTGGTGCAGTGTTTGCTCCAGAAAATGCATATGCTCAAGCAAAGCGCTGCTTTGAAATAATCCAAAAAGCCTTGCAGGATCTGGGTACTGATTGTAGCTGTGTTGTGCGAACTCGGATGTATGTCACAGACATTTCTCGCTGGAGAGAATTTGGTGAGGCGCACAAAGAATTTTTTGGAGAAAATCCTCCAGCTTCAACGATGATAGAAGTAAAATCCCTCGTTGAGCCGGCAATGTTAATTGAGGTAGAGGCTGATGCAGTTTGTATGGAGTGAAAGCGATTCACTATTCCTATTTCTGCTTTTACAAACGCCACAATAATTTAATTGCGGTGATTGTTACTATACCGAATCCTAGCTCCTGCCCACTGGAGTTTTTCTCGTAACGTTTGGTAATAGGAATAGTTTTCGCGCAAAATAATAAACTTAGCCAGACAATTTGCCATGCGGATGTCTACCCGCTGTCCGGGCCAAATTGCAGTTGCCATCACCCCATCCATCCATAGTTTAGTGTTTAATTCGTAGTCAGCTAAAGGCCAGACGCTCACCACAGAACCGGAGGGGATGACAATTGGGCGACTGGAGAGACTCAAAGGGCAGATTGGGGTGACGGTAATAGCTTCCATGCCAGAATGGACGATGGGGCCGTTTGCAGAGATGGTGTAGCAGGTGGAACCAGTGGGCGTTGCGACAATCAGCCCATCCCCTTGATATTGATCGACCACCTCGCCGTCAATTTCCATTTCTAATATCGAGGTAATCATGCGGTCGGCGGAGGCGGGTTTGATGCACATTTCATTCAGTGCGAGGAAGCGATCGCTCACCGGTTCCATATTCGTGCGATCGCCCTCAAATAACGCCGCCTGCAACATCATCCGGCGTTCGATAGCATAGCGATCTTCCTCTAACCTGTCCCAAACCCTCTCAGTGTCTTGAAATTCCTCAAATGGCTGAGTTAAAAATCCCAGATGTCCCCCGACATTCACCGCTAAAATAGGGATTCTCTCTGGAGATAGATGCCGAACTGCTGCCAATGCTGTCCCGTCACCACCCAGCACCAGCGCCAGATCGATGCGGTGCATTGCGGAAGCCAAAAAAACCGGATAGGGATTATCCTTCGCCCCACTTGGCCCCATTAAAACATGGCAATTGCGTTTTTCCAGTTGCCTAGCGCATTTTTCTGCCCAACTGCGGCTTAGGGGATCTCCCGCTTTGTGAGCAATAATAACGTTTTTCAGCTCCACTGATTATTTACCCTAAACCTATAGAGCGCGATCGCGCTTGCTTATTTTTGCGTTTGGGCGATCGCCTCCCTATCTTAAGCTAGGGTACTCCTCCTCGTAATGTTCTTTTAGCGACAATTAGACAGGGCTGGGCATTGATGGGATAAAATCAGCTAACCCCAAGTAGCGAATTCCCTCTGGGTTAATTTCAAAACGGCAAGGTAACACCTCCAAGCCCAAGGAAACAGCATCGCGCAACAACTCCCCATACAAAGGATCGGCAATGTCTCCGGGCGCAAACTGGTTACAGTCGCCACGATTAATAAAATAAAGCATCACCGCCCGCGCTTGGGGAATTAGCGCCGTTAGTTCTCGCAGGTGCTTTTGTCCCCTCGTCGTGACCGTATCGGGAAATAGCACCAGTTTACCTTGCGCCCAAGTTGTACTTTTGACTTCCAGATAAATCGGTCTGTCAGACTCATCGCCAGTCAGCAAAAAATCTACCCGGCTTTTCTCTTTCCCGTAAGGTACTTCAAAGCGAATTAGACTGTATTTACCTAATGGAAACAGGAACTTCTCCAACGCCAACTTAATCACCCGATTTGGCAAAGCTGTATTCACTCCTACCCAGGCTGGTTCAGTATCGCAAACCTGAATCATTTCCCAGGTATAAGGCAACTTGCGGTTAGGATTATCACTGAAGGACACCTGCACCGGACTCCCAGGCGTAGAAACCGCCGTCATTGGGCCAGTATTAGGACAGTGGGCGGTGATTACTTCCCCAGTCGCCAGCTCAATATCGGCAAAAAACCGCTTATAACGTTTGAGTAGGACACCCGGATACAGAGTTGGATATTGGTAAAGCCAATCCATAGTAGTTTTTTAATGCAGAGTAACGCAAAGGTAATCTTAGGCGATCGCAGAGTCAGACAAACCTTTGCTACCTAAACCGTTAACCTTTGCATTCTTTGCGTTTAAATAAAATGAGTCTCTTGAGGTATCTTTAAGCATTTGTGACTGAAAAGCAAAAAACCGCTCGTTCCCTAGCTGGAATTGCTGGGATTGTGGCAATTGCCACACTGATTAGTAAAGTTTTTGGGTTAGTGCGCCAGCAAGCGATCGCAGCTGCTTTTGGTGTGGGTGTCACCGCCGATGCCTACAACTACGCCTATGTCATCCCTGGCTTTTTGTTGATCTTACTGGGCGGCATCAATGGCCCTTTTCATAGTGCCATTGTCAGCGTCTTAGCCAAGCGCGACAAATCGGAAGCCGCACCTTTGGTGGAAACCATTACAACACTGGTGGGAGGGATACTCTTCATCGTCACCATCGTTTTAATTGTATTTGCCGGAGTCTTCATTAACCTGGTCGCACCGGGTTTAAGCGAGACAGCCTACGGGATACAAGTGAAAGCGATCGCCATCGATCAATTACAGATAATGGCTCCGATGGCAATCCTTGCTGGACTCATCGGCATTGGCTTTGGCACCCTCAACGCCGCTGATATGTACTGGTTGCCCTCCGTTAGTCCCTTATTCTCCAGCATTACAGTCATTGGCGGACTCGGCATCTTAGCGCTGCAACTCGGCGACCAAATCAACGCCCCCCAATACGCCAAGCTAGGAGGATTAGTTTTAGCTGGGGGAACCCTTGCTGGTGCGATCTTACAGTGGTTAATCCAGCTGTCGGCACAATGGCGGGCTGGCTTGGGCACATTACGCCTGCGCTTTGACTGGCACCAGCCTGGAGTTAAGGATGTCCTCAAGGTGATGGGGCCAGCAACCCTTTCCTCTGGAATGCTGCAAATTAACCTCTACACCGATTTATTTTTCGCTTCTTATATTCCCCAAGCAGCAGCAGCCATGACCTATGCAGGGCTTTTAGTGCAAACGCCGCTGGGAATTATTTCCAATGTAATTTTAGTGCCGCTACTGCCCATATTTTCGCGGCTGGCTGCCCCGGAAAATTGGACTGAACTCAAGGCGCGAATTCGTCAGGGAATACTCCTCACTGCCGTTACCATGCTGCCTTTGAGTGCCTTAATGGTAACTCTGGCAGTGCCAATTGTGCGCGTGGTTTATGAGCGTTATGCTTTCGACCAAAGGGCATCCCAGCTAGTTTCCTCAGTGCTAATTGCTTACAGCATTGGGATGTTTGTCTACTTGGCGCGTGACGTGCTGGTGCGCGTCTTTTATGCTTTGGGGGATGGCGAAACACCGTTTCGCATCAGTATCGTGAATATCTTTCTGAATGCCATACTCGACTATATTCTTGTCCAACGTTTCGGCGCACCCGGTTTGATTCTGGCAACGGTGGGGGTGAATATTACTTCAACAATAGCGCTGGTGTGGTTGTTAGATCGCAAGCTTCACGGCTTACCTTGGCGGGAGTGGTGCTTACCTATCCTCAGTTTAACTGGCGCTAGCTTTGTGGCTGGGTTAGCTACCTGGGGCGTTAGTCGGGGTTTTCAGGAATTTTTAGGCAGCAACAGTTTGCTGTTGCAGTTGTTGCAGCTAAGTTTAGCTGGATTAGTCGGCTTAGGGGTTTATGCCTTATTTGCCACGCGGCTGAATTTGCCAGAAGTGGATATTTTTGTCTCCCGCATTCGCCAGCGCTTTGTGAGATAAAGATGGCAAGGGGGCGTGAAGCAAACGCACTCACTCAACCGTATGCAACACTACCAAAGTCTGGCAGGAAGGTGTGATATCTAAATATTAAGCCGAGATGAGTCTTGAAACTTGGCTCGTTAGCTTAATAACAAAGGCAACCAATGAAGGCCTTCAAAGGATATCTAGCCAGTCTATTTGACAAAGAATTGATCCCGACAGGCTTACGGACTGCTCTATTCGTAGGCTCTGTTTTATTTTTGATCAATCACGGTCTTGCCTTCTTCCGAGGAGAAATGACTCGCGATCGCTGGATTGCCGGATCTCTTACCTATCTAATGCCTTATCTTGTCAATATTCATGGTCAATACGCTTATCGTCGCAAATCCTTAAAAACCTCTCGCTATTGAAGAAAGCCGTTACTGATGGCGCTTTTGAGCCAATAAACAAGTGTAGCCCTACCCTGAGAGAAGACTATGCGATCGCCCGTGCGCGATCGCAATTTATCTCACCCAGATGCCAACGGCAAAGCTCTTATTTAACAACTTTTTAAAAGTTGCGCTGATACTCTTCTAAAAGATCCATCAAATTAACTTGGCACTGCATAGGCAGCAAGTCTATCAGAGGAACTTCCCGTTTTCCTCCGCCTAACTTCACGGGGATATTTTCCAGAACTTGCAGCACCCGGTCTTCTTGTAAGGAATCATTAACCAGCATGGGATACAGCTGTTCTGCCAAGACACTGTGCAAATGAGCATCCCGTAAATAGAGATGCCATTTAGCAATGTCAATGTAAATGTTTTCGCCAATTTCAGCGGCGAGTGCTTCGATTGCTTCGCTGGTGTTCGCTTTAGCCATAACATCTACTCTCTTTTTGTGAATGGGAATCTACTTGCCTTAATTGCAATCGATCCCCTCGGAGTTTGCATCAACGAAAAGCAGAACCTATGGTCTATCTTTTGGTAGTTTTCTTGGTTGTTTTTTTTGTCTTCTCTTTGGGTTTTGGTTGGAACCCTTGAGGAGTTGCGGCTACAGATTCGACTACAGGAGTGGAGTAATCTGCCACTCCAAAGATATAAATCATGTGAATCAATATGACCGTTGCCCAGATTCCTGTCACCCATTTAGCCCAAGGCCATGTAGCATTCTGCAAATTGTGGAAAAACCACAAGCCAGAATTACAGGCGGCAAAAATCGCTACGTGCATAGCAAAATTCATCCGGTCATCAAGGCGACGATAGGCGGGGTCGTTACGGTCGGGTTTGCGAGGCCAACGAGGAGGCATTTGAAGTTCTGAGTTAGGAGTTATGAGTTGTCATTTCTAACAACTAACTTCATTTTAAAGCTCTAAGTGGCATCTTCCGGACGTTGATAATCTCCCGACTTGCCGCCAGTTTTACTCACTAGGCGAATTGATTCAATTATCATCCCCTTTTCCAGGGCTTTTGCCATGTCGTACAGTGTAAGCGCGGCGACGGAAACTGCTGTCAGGGCTTCCATTTCCACGCCTGTTTCAGCTTTTGTTACGACTTCTGCCCGAATCTGATATCCCGGCAGTTGGGGGTCTGGTGTCAGATGCACTTCTACTTTACTGATGGGTAAGGGATGGCACAGGGGGATTAGCCCTGAAGTCTGTTTTGCTGCCATAATTCCCGCCAGTCTCGCGGTTCCTAAGACATCCCCTTTTGGCGCATTCCCCGCCTGAATCGCCGCCAACGTCTCTGGCAACATCCGCACCTGCGCGGCGGCGACTGCAATGCGTTTGGTTGCGGATTTGCTGGAAACATCCACCATCTGCGCCTCACCTTGGGCATCCACATGAGTTAGCGGTTGAATTTCAAAAAAATTTTGCGTCATCGCTTTGAGTTGTGTTATTATGAGATTCGGGCAAGGGCTTGTAGCTCAGTGGACTAGAGCACGTGGCTACGGACCACGGTGTCGGGGGTTCGAATCCCTCCTAGCCCGTTTAATAAGTAAAAAGGCAAAAGGCAAAAAAAGTGTCTTTTGTCTTTTTGCTTTTTATAGTCTAGTAATTGGTGCTGGTAAATTGCAAAGCAAGGGTCATCATATCATTGACCTTAACTGGAGCGATCGCGCCTTGGAAAAAAACGCGATCGCATCTTTGTTATTTACAGCAAAATACCAACTTATAGTTACACTTTACTTGAATTTAACTTTTGATTAGAAGTAAATTAGAGCCATTAATTTCATTAGACCAGAATGGCACTTAGAATAAAAGTTGAACGCGAGGAGTTTGACGCTGCGGCTACTGATGGATATGTCTACGGCGAGTTGCGCCTTCAAGGCATTATTTACGTTTATGTCGAATTAGGAACAGAAAGAGAGTTTATTTCTCAACCTAGTGACAATCCGAATACAGAGTACCGAATTTTCACAAACTGTAATATTTTCTTTGCCGAAACTGAAAAACAGGTTGATGAGGGAGATTTTGCAGCCGAACAACGCGGTGAAACCGTAATTATTTACTGCTAGTGTCAGTAGAAGAAGTTACAATTTTTTTGATTCGAGGTCTACCTAGTTTGATTCGGCGAGTTTCAATGCGATCGCGATTTTTATGCAGGTAATCTTCTAGTTCCTCGGTAGCAACCTCTACAGTTTCTCCATCTTTCAAATAGATAGTAACCATAGTTTATACTCGAATAGATGTGACAATACTATGTCCAATGTTAACTGGTAAATGCCACACTATACAAGTGTAAACCAAGGGCGCGATCGCGTTGCGGCTACAGAAAGCGATCGCGCTCAACTAGAAAAAGCGCGATCGCTTTCTGTAGCTATAGCTAATTCTCATCCAACCAGACAACTAAATCCGCAGGGGAGTGAAAATCCAACAACGCCAAAGCCAATTCCTCTAACTGCGTGACCGATAATGCCGCAATCCGCTGTTGCAATTGTTCATCTAGATTACCAAATTGACGGGTTAGCATACGCATAACTAGCGATCGCGCCTCCTCTTCCTTTCCTTCTTGCTTTCCCTGTTGCACTCCCTTCCGGATGATGGCTTGATAAGTTACAGATTCCTGCATAATTTCCTCCCGCAAAAGTTGGCGAATTAAACTTTCTTCAAACCGTAAACCAGCCAGCACCTCCACACAAGCAGCAAGGTTTCCCCGTTGCTGTGGTTCTTCAATCGTATCTATCACAGCAGCAACTTGCTCTAGTAAGCTGTTGGGAGAGTCAGTTCTAGCTAGAGTCGCCAATGGTAATAACGCAGGGTTTGCCAAAAGTGGTGCCGGATCTTGCTCCCACAAGCGAATGACTCGGTAGCGATGTCTGGTATTACGGGTGGTAAATTCTTCGGTAAAGGCACCAACTGAAGTAGTGGACTTTAAAAAAATTACCACTTGTTCAATGTCACAACGGTATTTGCGGTGCAGTCTTAACCAATAATCCAGCATTCTCAATGGCAGGGGGGGGTTGGATGCTGGTAGAGTTTGAAACTCTATGTGCAGGATAGAGTTTCCGGTTTGCAACAGTGTGAGAGAATCAGCGCGAATTGGTTCTACACTCAGTTCAGTTTTGAGTACCTGAATGTCGGTAGCCGAATCTGGAAGTAGCCAGCGGACAAATTCGGCTGGGTATTGTTCTGCAAGGTATTTGCAAATGTTGTCAGAATCCAATGGATAGTAAGTGTTGATAAAGATATGTGCTTACTTTACATTGTCAACGTTCAACGTCAATTTACCCTGAGATTGTCAATGATAGAACAAATGGATCTTAATAAACTTGCTCTAGAGGAGTACAGGATACTGGCTGAGGTACGCAGCATCGGAAAATTAATTGAAGAGAAGCACGCTGAGTTACAACGCAGGGGTATATTTGACAGATATGGTCGTGTTTACAACAGGTATGCCGCTCTTGCTGTCCAAGGCGATCTTGAAGCTCTTAAGCGGGCATTATTTCTCCGTTGGTTTGAAGTTGCAGAGCCATCCTTCCTGACTGGGATTACTGAATTGGATGGAGATAAATCGTGGTACGTATTAGAGTATCTAGACAGACTGGCATCCACGAACAAGCTAGATAAAGAGTTGCGATGGATGCTGCCGCACTATTACGCAGTAGCCGACTATTTTTTTGATTTAATATTTGAAGATGGGTTGCCAGCACTCAGGCAATTTCTAGCCGAGAAAAAAAATATGACCTTCCCCTGCGAGGAGTTATTAAGTTCTACGTTAGAGGGTCGCGGTCAAATGGCTGATTATTGGCAGAGTCTGCGCCAGCACTGTGAAGAAGTAGTCTAACTTATACTCCATAACGAACGTCTGATTTAAGCTTGTGCGATCGTTGAGCCAGTTAGGAATTGCAGCGTAACATAAGGTCGGAGAGGGACAGGGCGCTCGTTTAGCTTTAGCTTCTGTCTTACAATGATGGAGACTGGAGACAGAAGCGTAGCAAATTGAATAGGGAGATGGCGTGTATGCCCTATCCTAAACTCATTAAGCGATAAGCGTGCAGCGATCGCATTCTCTTACCATCCTCACTACTTACTTATTCAAAGCGTAAACATCCTTTTCTTTGCCTATGGCGAAGCGGAGGGAATGGGGTATATTTTTGCTAGAAGATGTGGCGAAGACGATGAGAGCTAGGAATGAAAGAGCTGTCGTAATAACAAACATTCCTCGATAGCCGAGAGGTTCAGCAACCGAACCTAAAACAGGCCCAGCGATCGCAATCCCGACATCAAATCCAGTAATGCACAAAGCAAAAACTTTACCTCTTTCTTGGGCAGTGGAACGGTCAGAAATTAAGGCAATTATCATTGGCATTAACGTTCCCGATCCTGCACCTTCTAGAAAACCACCCAGCAAAAAGCTTGATGGTGTGTCAGCGAAAGAAATAATTAGCATCGCTATGGCATAGCAAAATATACTACCAGTGATAAATATTCCGCGTCCGTAGTGATCGCTGGCGCGACCAACGATTATGCGGGAGATGAAAGATGCGATCGCTGCTGCTGTGTAAAATAACCCAGGATTTAAGTCAACCTTAACCGCCTTAATATACAAAGGCACAAAGGTACTCAACGCTCCAAACGACAGACCAATCAGCAACAAAACTATAGCTGGAGTTCGCAAGCGAGGGCTGGCTAGTAGCTTCCAAAACTGGGCAGAATTTTCTGAACCAGCCGATACCTGAGAATCAAGTGTTTCTTGAGTAATACCAGGTTCTTTGACAAGAGTGGCACAAATTAAACCCAAAATTCCCAAGCCAGATGCGCCCAGAAATAGCGGTGTATAGCCCGCCCCAGCCTGTAGATAACCGCCAATTGCCGGCCCCATTGCCATCCCAATTGGTGTCACCAAGCTCATGTAACCAATGATTTCACCCCGCTTGGACACCGGAGCCAAATCCACCACCAAGGCGCTGTAACCAGTCGTGAAAGCCGCAATGCTGATACCGTGGAACGCCCGCAGCACCATCAATAGGGGAATCGAATTTACAACCAGATAACCTAAAGGCGCGATCGCAGCTACTACCGCGCCAATCAGCACCACCAGTTTTCGACTGCGCCGATCTGCCAAACGCCCCAGCCACGAACGACACAGAATCAGCCCGATGGCAAACGATCCCATGACAACACCAATCTGCTGCGTTGTTCCGCCCAGAAACTCCACATACAGAGGCAGAGTGGGCAGCAAAGAAGCCATACTAGACCAAAATAATAGCCCAGCTGTAAATAAAATCAGCAGATTGCGGCGACTTGGTGGCTCCAACGTCCAAAAAACTTTCAAAGCGTAATTCCTTCTTAATCTTTAGCCATCTATCTTGTTACTATTGTTAACCTTTTCTCCGACTACTTCCCTCACCCGATAGATTGGTCGTCCTTGCGATTCGTGATAAGTTCTCATTAACAGTTCTGCCAACAGTCCAAAGCTAAATAGCTGTACGCCAGTCACCAGAAGTACGACAGCTAAAATTAGTAACGGGCGATCGCCGATGCTTTGACCCAAAGCCAGCTTTAAGAAAGTTAAATAACAACCCAGCAGTATTCCCAAGGCGATCGCTACCATCCCAAACAGCCCAAATACGTGCATGGGACGGGTGAGAAACTTTTTCATAAAGTAGACAGTTAGCAAGTCCATCACGACGCGAAAAGTCCGCCAAATCCCATACTTACTGCGCCCAAACTTACGGGCGTGGTGACGTACCTGCATCTCAGCAATTCTCGCCCCCTCAATGAAAGCCAAAGCGGGCAAAAATCGGTGCAACTCGCCGTAGAGGTTCATATCTGCTACCAGTTCGCTGCGATAGGCTTTCAGGGAACAACCGTAGTCGTGTAACTCCACACCCGTAACTCTACCAATCAGCCAGTTAGCAATTTTGGAAGGAAGTAGGCGACTCAGTGCAGCATCCTGTCGATTCTTTCGCCAACCACTTACCAAGTCATAGCCTTCTTCTAACTTTGCCAATAGCCGGGGAATATCAGCCGGGTCATTCTGCAAGTCACCATCCATTGTGATAATTACTTTGCCTCGCGCATAGTTAAACCCCGCTGACATTGCCGGAGTTTGACCGTAGTTGCGACGCAGCAGCACTGCTCTTAAGTCGGTGCGGGTTTGTGCCAGAGATTTAAGTAATTCTGCGGAGCCATCTCTGGAACCGTCATCCACACAAACAATTTCGTAGCTGAAAGCCATTTCCTTCAACGAGGTAGCGATCGCTTCAATCAGATGAGGCAAACTCTCCACCTCGTTATACACCGGAACCACCACCGATAATTCTGGATTAATCAGGCTTGAGATGTCCTGTCTTTGAGCGTTCTGTGAAATTGACGAAGTGTTCATCTTGATACCTTGAGTGCCAAAGCCTTATAAATACTGCGTTTCACCCAGAATTACTCACCGCAAATATGTTTTCAGGAGAAACCAAATTTGCTATGTAAGCTTGATTCCTTGACGTTTACTTATATTGCCAGATCCTGCCGGAGTCAGCAGTCTGCAAAAGCTCAGCCTGCTAGAAGCCACTAGCCACAAAATTTAGATTACTCACAGTTTGTCCTACACTCAGCATTTCTACTTAGTTTAATCATTTGCTTTACACAAAATTTATATATATTCTCTTAACTACCCCAATTGTAAAGATTGAATAAAGATTTATCTCATTGATAGCAGTATTTCCTTGGACTTGTTTAGGATGTACCACAATAATAAATTCAGTAATTTTACGGTTTGAGCATAATTCTCAAACTTTTTCTGTATTTAGAGTATTTTTTATACGTGGAAGTACGGAGTATGTGACTGCAACGGCAGAGAGCTGGTTCACACTCACAAGCAAAACATATACTAGAACAGATGGTATTAATATGTATGAGAATAACCAGCAAGTTCTACCGCCTATATAATTGCATCTTTGGCTGGATGTCTCACCTTTGTTCCCTGGATATTAGTGTTTATTGCTAACTTGAATAATATTGAAAAAAATACGAGTAGCGGTCAAAGAGCTGTAAACATATTTTCTAGGTTACAAACTTTTTCTGGTGACCTTGGGCAGGTATTTCTAGATTTTAAATTAGGCTTATATTCAGCTCCTTTAATTTTAATAATGGTAGGATACGCGGTTTATTTTGTTTATCGTAATGCTCCAAAGAAAGGTGCATTATTTATTTTGTGCTTGGTGGGGATAAGTTTAATAGGTTGGTGGTGGTAAATATGTAGTGAAAGGGTAAATATATAAACTAAAAATACTTTCATTTTTACACTTTGCACTGGTTATTTATTTGCCTCGGCAAGCGGTTATTTTGACAATTAGCATAATCCTTAATTGAAATCGATTTTTAAAGCTCATCTCATATTAAATGCTATAATCTTTAAAAAATATCAAAACTTTCAGTAATTATGCTTACTTCTAGACCTAACTGCCCTCGTTGTGGTTCTGACCATATTGTTAAAAATGGCAGAATTCACAATAAAAAACCTAAATATAAATGTCAAAACTGTGGTAGGCAATTTATTGAAAGCCCTAACAACAAGATCATTGATAAGCATACGTTAGATTACATTGACAAAATGTTACTGGAAAAAATTCCTTTAGCAGGAATTGCGAGGGTGACTAGCGTTTCTAAAAAATGGCTTCAAGATTACGTTAATACTAAATATG
>NZ_JAMPKJ010000036.1 GCF_039962115.1 Funiculus sociatus GB2-C1
ATCTAAACGGGCTGAGCATGATTTCTATGACCAGATTTGGTTCTCTCGCATCCGTTCATTAACCTGTCACCCTTGATCTACCAAGCATCTACAAAGATGTGTCAGGCAGTCAGGACTTTTTCCTCTTCCCCAATCCCCAATCCCCAATCCCTTCATCTTTTCAACCATTGCGCGACAGTGAAGCAGCCGTCTTCAGTATGGATAAACTCCACACCGCGCATCTTCACAATAGGCTGGTCGCGGTAGGATACGCAAAGCCAACCACCGATGGCAAAATCCACGCTTACCTCATTGGAGAGAATATGTTTTAAGCGTAGGATGTCGGTACCAGATTCATCCTCAATAGTGTCAAAACCATCGCCGGGAGAGTAAACGTAGATATCATTACCTCTACCGCCAAACAAGCGATCGCTATCTTTACCCCCAACTAGAGTATCATCGCCATCGCCCCCGAATAAGCGATCGCGTTTTTCGCCACCTAGCAAACAATCATCTCCATCTTCTCCGAACAGGGTATCTTCACCCTCTCCACCCTGAATCAAATCATTCCCTAGACCGCCGTGGATGATATCATTACCTTCTTTCCCAACCAGCGTATCATCGCCAGCGTAACCAAAAATAACATCATCGCCTTCAGTAGCTTCGATGTAGTCATCTTTAGGGGTGCCGTGAATTCGTGACATGATGCACTTTAACCAAAATCCGAGACTCTTAACCTTTTTATAAACTAGAGGCTACGCAGCAGCACTCTCTCTGGCGACTGGTAAATAAACCTACCCATAAACAGGTGTAAAATCTAAGCGGCAGTTAAAATCCCGATTAAGGATTGAAACAATTAAGATATTCAAAGTGCTGTTAACAAAGTATTAGACCTAATTTGATTCATGGATATTCAAGAGTTTTTCCAGAAAAGTGCTGGCAAATGGTTTTCTCAGCGTACCAGCCACCATTTGGCTTTCAAACAAGCAGAAAGCGGCAAGTCAGACATCAAAATTGAAATGGTAGCAGCAGACGATCCAGAAGTGATTAAGCTTTGCCAGCAATATGAAGTTGATCCTGCCTTAGCTTGGGGTGGCGCTCGTGTTACTTGGGATGGAACAATGGAATGGGATAAGGAAAAACACACTGGAACAACCGTTCTCGTTCCGATTGCCGACCCGGATAAGCCGAATGAAGGTAAGTTGCTGCGTGACATGGGCTATGCGGAGAAAGCATCTGTTGCTGGTCGCTACATCATGGGCAGCGATGAAGCGATGACGTTAATTACAGAGTATGAAACTATGTACTCTGAAGAACGCATTTGGTTTGCTAGTCCTAATTTGCGGTTAAGAAGTAGTATTTTAAAGCGATTTGGTGGCTTTTCTATGGCTACTTTTTGTTCAGAAATTCGCATGGGTGGTACGCAGCCAAAGCCAGAAGAAACGGATGCGGCTGTTAGTCAGTAGTCCATTGTTCGTAGCTAATAGCTAATTGCTCTTTTCGTGAAGGCGAGATACCCGACTTTCTAGAGAAGTCGGGTATCCGAAGCGCAACATATGCTATCAACAATTAGCAATTAGCCATTTTTATCGCTTTTTGAAGCGTCATCTTCATCGTTATGAGCGACAGCTTTCAACTTCTGGTAAAAATCAGAATCATCCGTCTGGGGAATGAATTGGTGAATCGGACGTTTACCAACACTCCAGCGTGTCCAATCGGCTTGGCGGACGATACGGGTGTCCGGACGACGAGCCAGACCCGCAGTGATCCCTTCAGTTGCAGCCTCGGCGAGGTTGGGTGTTTCTGCTGGAGGCATTTCGGTGACACCTACCGGAATTTTTACCTCGCCAGATGTGGTTAAAGCGATCGCATCCTCTGGCGGGGTAGAATCGCTATAAATCGCTTCTTCTATCGCCGCATTATCAGAGGCTATTTCCCATACAGTATCGACTGGTTCCAGCAAATTGTGAGGAAAATTGCGCGAAATTAGTCGCTCAAAATCATGATTAAAGTGATATAATGCCCGACCACGCCTAGTCCAAGCACTTAAAATTTGTTCCACAGAAACCGCTTTGTAACGTCCCTGATAAAGCGCCTCAATTACAGCAAAACGCACCCAACTGGCGGCATAGTTTTGCAGCCACCGGGTAACTAATTCCTCTGGCTTGTAACCCCCCAGTTCAAAACAATAGTGAACAAGCAAAGCTACGACGTAGACCGCAGCTGAGTCTTGGGTTGATGTCATCAGAAGTTAAAATAGCAGACCAGAAACAATGTTAGCGGTCATTGGTTATGTGTCAGGGAAGAGTTATCAAGGAAGGAAAGTTGAAACGTTGTCAGGTTATAACAACTTTCCCACCTTTAAACCTTAACAAACAACAAACAACTGACTAAACAGACAGTCGTCCAGTGGCGACCAATGCTTGATAAACCATAGCAGCTGCTTCGGCCCGTGTGGCTTCGCGGTTTGGGTTAAGTTGTGCTGGTGAAGGATAATTGACAATTATGCCTCTTTGCGTAGCAGCAGCAACAGCGGGACGGGCGTAGGCTGGTATCTCATTTCGATCTTCGTACCTTTCTAAGAGTTTTTCATCCCCCGATGGGAAACCTAAGCCACTTACTAGGGAGACAATTAACTGAATTCGCATCACTTGCTGCTGGGGACGGAAAGTTTGATCAGGAAATCCAGTAATGAAACCGCTGCTGTAGGCTTGTTGAATTGCGCCCTGCGCCCAAAAATCAAGGGGGATATCTTTGAATTGTATAGGTGGACGTTTGGGAGTGGGGTTAAAGGCTTTAATTAGTAAAGCAGCAAATCCAGCGCGATTGAGTTTGTCGTCTGGTTTGAAGGTGCCATTAGTAAAGCCACTGATTAAGTTTTGAGTAGCTAATGGGCGAACGTAAGTTTCTCCCCAGTGTCCTTGAATGTCGCTGAAGGTAGGAAGGGTGGCGTCGGGGTTGACGATGTAGGGACTTGAGATTGCCTGAACTTCCCCAGTTGCCACTAATGCCTGATATATTAGTGCTGCGACTTCAGCTCTAGTTATATCCCGCATCGGTTGCAGTAGACTGGTTTGGGGATAATTCACAATTATCCGCCGCGTGGTGGAAGTTGCTACTGCGTCTGTAGCATAGCTAGGAATTTGAGCGCGATCGCTATATACTCCCAATACGCTAGGATTGCCGCCAGTAAGTGACAAGCCAGAAACTAGAGATGCGATCGCTTGCACTCGCGTTAAATTTTGTCCCGGTCGAAATGTACCATCAGGGAAGCCCGAAATAAAGCCCATTCCTGCTGCTTTGCGAATAGCATCCTTTGCCCAAAAATTATCAGGAACATCGGTAAATATTCCAGATCCCGGACGTGGCGGTAAATTAAAAGTCTTCGCAATTATCGCCGCATATTGGGCGCGAGTAATTGGCGCTTCCGGCTTGAACGTACCATCCGGAAAACCACTAATCAAATTTTTCGCAACCAAAGCCTTAATAAAAGCTTCCGCCCAATGACCAGAAACATCCCTAAACTGAGCAGGGCCAAGTATAAAACTAGAACCAGTCGCCTGAGTCGTCACAAAATCGATTCCTCCCCGTACCCGCGCCGGATTCAGGAGATTTCCCGCAGAAACGATGCTAAAACGGGTATTATTTTGCAAATCCGCTTCCCCGTTATCCCGGATAATATTGCCAGCAGGATCTTGACGACTGCCTAACTGTGGTTTAGCTTCCTCAGCAACAATTAACCCTGCTTGCGTATTCTTCTCAATCAAATTATTACGCAACACAGGTTTAGCATTACCAGACAGAGAAATCCCCACTCTATTCGCAAAAACTTTGTTATCTGTAAGCAGAGGAGCCGCCTTATCTCCAATTAAAATACCGTAACCAGTATTTTGAGCCACATTTCGCCGCACTTCCCCCTTAGCATTGCGTAACACAGAAATACCACTGGCAGAATTTTGACTAAACACATTATCCAAAATTAGCGGTTTAGCCGTGCCAGTCACAAACACGCCATCGCGACTGCAAAGAGTGAAAGTATTATTAGCCAGCATTGGCGATGTTGATTCTATCCAAACCCCGACTCCCTTAACAGCGCTATTTGTCACCGTTACCCCCCGTAATTGGGCATTTGTTTCCAGACGCAGGGCGATATTTTGGGAACCAAAGCTAGGACTGATAAATTCCCCGCTACCATCAATTTGAACACCCTTGCCTTTGGTGGATTCATTTCCCACCACCGTCACCCCAGAAGGGATAACTAGAGGGAAAACCTCGCCACTAGCAGCGTTGTAAGTTCCAGCAGCCAGTTGAATTGTGGTTCCGGCTTCAGCCTGTCTTATGGCGCGGGTGAGGGTTTTGTGTGGTGTAGATGAGTTTCCGGGGTTAGTATCTTTTCCAGTAACTGGGTTGACATAAAGCATTAGTTGAACCATATAGTAGAGAGTTTAGTGATTGGTAATGGGGAATAGGAATAGGGAATGGGGAATTGGGAATTGGCAACTATTCTCCCCAATCCCACACAAAGGGGAATAGGGAATAAACAATTATTCTCCCCCAGTCCCTAATCCCCAGTCCCCAATCCCCAATCCCAAACAAAGAGGAATAGGGAATAAACAACTATTCTCCCCCAATCCCCAATCCCCAATCCCCAATCCCCAGTCCCCAACAAAAATGATTGAAGTTGAACATTTAAGCAAAATCTATGGTTCTACCCCAGCGATTCAGGATGTCACCTTTAAAGTGGAACCTGGAGAAATTTTGGGGTTTTTGGGGCCGAATGGCGCAGGAAAAACCACAACCATGAGGATTTTAGCTGGATATTTACCAGCTAGCAGCGGCAGTGCCAAAATTGCCCAGTACGACGTGCATGAAGATTCTATGGCAGTGCGGCGACGAATTGGCTATTTACCAGAAACGCCGCCTTTGTATCCTGACATGACAGTGGAGGGATTTTTGGATTTTGTGGCGCGGATCAAGGGCGTGGCTAGGAAAGTAAGACGCGATCGCGTAAACTCAGCAATGGAACGCTGCAACCTCACCGAAAAGCGCAAAGTCCTAATCCGCAAGCTTTCCAAAGGCTACAGACAGCGAGTAGGCATTGCCCAAGCTATTGTCCACGATCCACCTGCCATTATTCTAGATGAACCAACCGTCGGACTCGATCCCCGGCAAATTATCGATGTCCGCAATTTAATTAAAAGCCTTGCTGGTAGCCACACCATCATCCTCTCAACACACATCTTGCCAGAAGTCAGCATGACTTGTAGCCGGGTGGCAATTATCAATCGCGGTAAAATTGTTGCTACCAACACTCCAGAAAACTTGGTCGCGCAACTAGCTGGAGGTTCTGGCTACGAACTGGAAATCGATGGCGATGAGGAAGCTGCACAACAAATGATTCAAGTTTTGCCGGGAATTCGGTTTGTAGAATCAATCGCCAATAAAGATTTACCGCCCAATCGCAGCCAGATCCGTGTAGTATCAGAACCGGGTGCAGAACCGGGACGAGATATTGCAGCGGTTTTAATTGGTGCTGGTGTGGCTTTGTATGAAATGCGCCGCACTAGGGCTAATCTTGAAGATGTATTTTTAGAACTGACGACGGCAGAAAAAATCCTGCCGATTGTAGATTCGGATGCGTCTGAATCTTCGTCAGAGTCAGCTACCGAAGCAGAGGAGACAACAACTTAATGGGCGTGGTACTTAGTAACATTGTGGCAATTTACCGCAAGGAGTTGCAAGGATATTTTGCTTCGCCACTAGCTTATTTAGTAGCGGGTGTTTTCTGGCTTTTATCAGGCTTCTTTTTTGTCTGGATTTTAGTAGAAATCATTCAACAAGTAGCTTTGGCTGACTTGCAAGGACAGCAAATTGGCGTACCCGTTCCGCCTGTAGATGTTCCTTACGAGTTTTTGCGAAGTTTTTTATATGTAATGGGTTGGTTGGTGTTGTTTGTGTTGCCAATTCTTTCGATGGGACTTTATTCTGAGGAACGCAAGCGCGGGACTTTGGAACTATTGGCAACGTCACCACTGACGAATTGGGCTGTGGCGGTGGGTAAACTTTTAGGAGTGCTGACGTTCTTTACAGTGATGGTGCTGCCGTTGCTTTTGTATGAAGCGATCGCATTTAGTGCAGCCAGTTCCCCCGTTCCCCCAGGAGTACCATTACTCGGTCATGCTGGATTAATATTACTTGCAGCAGCGGTTCTGAGTTTGGGAATGTTTATTTCCTCTCTTACTGAAAGTTCAATTGTGGCAGCATTTCTCACCTTTGGATTAATTTTAGCTCTCTGGCTAATGGATCTTGCCGCTAAATGGATCGGCGGTTCATTCGGAGACGCTTTGGGACATTTATCTTTGCTGAAGCACTACAACAACTTAGTCCAAGGCGTAGTAGATACCAGCAGTCTAATCTTGTTTGCCAGTTACATTATTTTAGGGTTGTTTCTCACAGCCCAATCCATCGATGCTTTACGATTCCAGCGTTCTTAATTTGGAGAATGGGGAATGGGGAGAAGCTAAGAGTAAGAATTGAAGAGTTATTAATTTATTTAAAACTCGTAACTCAGAAGCTTAAACCCCCATTAGCAATTAGCAATTAGCAATTAGCAAAAATGAAGAACATCAATTGGAAATATATAAAATATCTCTTTTTGCTTGGCCCCTTTTTGACAATGGCGGGTCTAGTCGCTGGGTTTGTCTCCAACAGTTGGGGGGCGGTACCAGTAGGCTTGATTATTGCTGGAATAATAATACTTGGGCTGTGGTTGCTATTTGTAAGCACTGCGCCAGACAGTTTTTGGGGAAAACGATCCACTCAAGCTGGGACGAATGCTTTAGCAGCAACGCTGTCTATGCTGGTGATTTTGGGGCTGATTAATTTCTTGGGCGTTCGCCGTGCGTTGCGCGTAGATTTAACAGAAAATCAGCTATTTACTCTCGCCCCCCAATCGCAGCGAGTGGTGGCAAATTTGCAGCAACCAGTCAAGATTTGGGTTTTTGAAAGCAACCCAAATCCTGAAGCCCGACAATTACTAGAAAATTATCGACAGTATGGTTCGCAATTTAATTTTGAGTTTGTTGACCCGCAACTGCGACCGAACTTAGCCCAAAAGTTTAATGTCCAATTACCAGGAGAAGTTTATATAGAATCTGGGACGCGGCGAAAGTTAATTCAGACGCTGAACCAAGAACAGAGAGAGAACCTTTCAGAAACGCAGGTAACGAATGCGATCGCGCAAATTACAGGCGATCGCGTTGGTAAAGTATACTTCCTTCAAGGTCACGGTGAAAGACCTCTAACTGCGGTACAAGGCGGACTTTCACAAGCGATAAGCAACTTGGGGGAGAAAAATTACACCGCCGAACCACTTAATTTAGCTAAAACTCCGACAATTCCTGAAGATGCTACTGTGGTTGCGATCGCAGGCCCGAAAAAGGCACTGTTTGCGGGGGAAGTCAAAGCGTTAAACGATTACCTGAAACGCGGCGGTAGCTTGTTAGTAATGGTAGATCCCAATGTTAATCCCGGTTTGGACAGTCTGCTAAAAGAGTGGGGGGTGAAACTAGATAATCGCCTTGCTGTTGACCTTTCTGGACGGCAACTTGGACTAGGCCCTGCGATTATTATGGTGACACGCTACGGTCAGCATCCGATCACTAAAGATTTCGGTGAAGGTCGTTCTTTTTACCCCTTGGCGCGACCAGTTCAAACTACATCAATTGTGGGTATTCAGGAAACACCTTTGCTGATTACTAATAACGAAAGTTGGGCGGAAAGCGATCCCGAAAACGACCAGCTAGAGTTTAATCCTCAAAGCGATCGCCAAGGGCCTTTAACTCTCGGTGTCGCCCTGAGTCGCGGATATGCCCCCCAAAGCGCCTCTGTACCATCTCCAAGCCCTACAGGTTCCCCAAGTCCGACAGCTTCACCCACAGCTTCACCTAGTCCGACAGGTTCACCATCTCCTTCACCAAGCCCAACAGCTTCACCTAGTCCGACAGGTTCACCATCTCCTTCCCCAAGTCCAACAGCTTCACCTAGTCCGACAGGTTCACCATCTCCTTCCCCAAGCCCAACAGCTTCACCCACGGCTTCACCTAGTCCGACAGCTTCGCCCACAGCTTCACCTAGTCCGACAGCTTCGCCCACGGCTTCACCAACAAACCCAGAAAATACTTCCCAAAAGCCAGTGGAATCTCGCCTCGTTGTAGTAGGAAACTCTGACTTTGCTACCGATGGTTTGTTTGAACAACAACTCAATGGAGATGTCTTTCTCAACTCTATCAGTTGGTTAAGTAAACAGGATGAACAAACCCTATCTATCCGTCCCAAAGAAATAAAAGACCGCCGCCTCAACTTGTCACAGCAAAAAGCAAATTTAGTAGGTTGGATGGCTGTGTTGATTATGCCTTTAATTGGGTTTGCTACAGCGGGATTTGTTTGGTGGTTAAGACGCTAGGAATTTTGGATTTTGGATTGATGCCCAAGTTACCTTCAAACAGAAAAAAATTTTATTGCTCTCCACCTCCCGCCAGTAAGGGGTAGCAAAGGAAAAATTTTTATTTACGAGGGGGGTTGGGGGTGAGGTAATAATCTGAAATCTAAAGTCAACTAATAGGCTGATTATGAAGTTACAACGAACAACACTAATTTTGATGGTATTAGCGCTTGGTTTAGGCGGTTTCGTTTATTTTTATGAAATTAAAGGCGAACCCCAACGACAAGCAGCACTGGTGAAACAAAAGCCAATCTTTTCTTTTACTAAAGACCAAGTTCAAGCTTTAACAATTAAAACTCAGGAACAGACTTTACAATTTGAGCGGATGGGACAGAATGCTCGCCAAAAGTCAAGTCTTTCTGAGTGGCAGATGAAAGCGCCGAATGATAACCCAGCCAGCGATCCGTATGTGTCGTATTTGCTAAATTTGCTAGTGGATAGTAAAAGCGATCGCATTCTCAGCGTCCCCGCTACCCAGCTTCCAGAATATGGATTAGACAAGCCTTTAGCTACCGTCGAAGTAAAATTGAACAATCAGCAAACTCATCAGCTGATTCTGGGGAAACCTGACTTTAACAACAGTTTCTTGTATGCTCAAGTTGACCCCCTTAAATCGCCTTCTGGTCAGCTAAATGTGCTTTTGGTGCCGCTAGAATTTCAGTATGGTGTAAATCGTCCTTTGTCAGAATGGACAGCAAAGGACGAGACGAAAAAAGAAACACCGTCACCCAGTCCCTCGGCTTCCCCAGAAAATCCGAAAAACAATACTTCTGACAAAACACCGTCACCCAGTCCTTCCCCTTCACCAACAGCATCACCATCCACTTCAGGAAAAGCCAGCCCCTCTCCTTCGCCAGTGAATCAAAAACCTGATACTTCTAAAAAAGCAGCGCCATCAAATTCAATTAAGCCCAGCCCCTCTCCTTCACCAGTAAATCAGAAAACCGATACTTCTAAAAAAGCATCACCATCCACTTTAGAAAAAGCTAGTCCATCACCTTCGCCAGAAAATCAGAAAACCGATACTTCTAAAAAAGCAGCGCCATTACCATCAAATTCAATTAAGCCCAGCCCCTCTCCTTCGCCTTCACAATGAACAATCCCACCGCAACACTGCTAGTTTCCTGTCCCGATCAAAGGGGGCTGGTGGCAAAAATAGCTAATTTCATCTACGCTAACGGCGGTAATATTATTCATGCCGATCAACACACTGATTTTGCTGCTGGTTTATTTCTTACTCGAATTGAATGGCAATTAGAAGATTTTAATTTGCCGCGAGAGTATATTGCTCCAGCGTTTAACGCGATCGCGCAACCTCTACAAGCTAAATGGCAGCTGCACTTTTCTGACACTGTACCCCGCATTGCCATCTGGGTAAGCCGTCAAGATCATTGTCTATTTGACCTAATTTGGCGACATCGCGCCAAAGAATTCTCCGCCGAAATTCCCCTAATTATCAGCAACCATCCCGATTTAAAAGATGTAGCCGCTCAATTTGGCATCGACTATCATCACATTCCGATTACCAAAGAAACCAAATCCGAGCAAGAAGCTAAACAATTAAACTTATTAAAGCAATATAACATTGATTTGGTTTTACTGGCAAAATATATGCAAATTGTCAGCCTGGAATTTATTGCCAAATTTCCGCAAATCATCAATATTCATCACTCATTTTTACCTGCTTTTGTCGGTGCAAATCCCTACCACAAAGCTTACGAACGCGGCGTAAAAATTATCGGTGCTACAGCACATTATGTCACCGCCGACTTAGATGCGGGGCCAATTATTGAGCAAGATGTTGTGCGAGTCAGTCACCGGGATGAGGTTGATGATCTAATTCGCAAAGGGAAAGATTTAGAGCGAGTCGTGTTAGCAAGAGCAGTGCGATCGCATTTACAAAACCGCGTATTAGTCTACGGCAATAAAACAGTAGTATTTGAATAAATGCTGAGCAACCAATAAAAAATACGCACCCGATATGCAAGGGTGCGGATTATCAAAGCGCGATCGCAATCAATTGTAAAACTACTTAGCCAATTTGGATTTGCGCTTCAACACTGAACCAACGCCTAAAATACCAAAGGCTAAAACACTTAAAGCAGAAGTAGGTTCAGGAACCCCAACGCGGACATTATCAATGCCGATAAAGGCGGCACCATCATCATCGCTACCAGACGCAACCAGCCGGAGTTCATCAAACTTCACGCCCGAAATTGAGAGCGTAGAATGCAGTAAGGAGCTAGTTTCAATAACTCCGAAATCAGCTAATGCTACCGAGTTACTTTGTACCAGGTTTCCATCTAAAAACGCCTCTAGAGTCAGAAGGTTATTTGAAGGAGAAAATAGCTGACTGAAAATATCTAGACTTGCAGATGATTCTACTTTGCCCGTAGTAATCCGAGTTGAACCAAATCGTCCAAAGCTGGCTTCGGGCCCTTCAGCATAGCCGCCAAAGGTGAGGTAATTGGAATCTGAGAAGAATTCCCCTAGATAATCTTTCGTAGTACCTTCTATATAAAAAGCAGTCGCCTCCGGGGAAAGACCTGTATCTAAATCAAAGAAAGTAATTTTCTCATTCGTAATCGTTGTTCCTGAAAAGCCTTCCGAGAAGTTATCGAAGCTGATAGCTGCCGCTAGCGTAGGAGAGGCAAATGCTACAGAAGAGACAATCCCAATGGTAGAGAGTCCAGTGTAGAAATGCGAGTTGAGAGCGCTTTTGTTTTTGAGCATTGTGTATTTCCTCACGTCAGAAAAATTTGGTGAAATGTTGGTATTTGCAATACGCGCCAAATCGAACTAAACACGCATCGCGCCCGGTCGCCCGTTTTCAACGACAAACGAAGCTAGGGTGCTAATAGAAGCATTCGGGTCGAGAATGGTTGAGACTACGCGGAAATCGGACTGCCAAGCGTTGCGCGTCAGCTTGCAACGGACATAACCCCGGTATTGCCCATCGAAGAACTTAGTATGGGGGTTTTCAGGCAATGCCGCTTGAACTGTGGCAATAGCTGCTGTTGGGAAATCAGAGGTGATGGACGTTCCCACAAACTCAGTAGCAACGGTTGGCGAGGCTGGGTTTTGAAAGTCAGTCTTCAAGTCGTGTACCCAACTCGAATGAATATCGCCAGTCAGCACGACTGGGTTATTTGGCTTGCGGTCTTTGATAAAGCCAAGGATACGGTTGCGAGAAGCTACGTAGCCATCCCAAGCATCCAAGTTGAAAATTTCAGGCGATCCAGCAACAAAGTCATATTCCGCCATCATCACCTGCTGCGCGATGACATTCCAGCGAGTCTGCGACTTGGACAATCCTTGGAGTAGCCACTGCTCTTGCTCCCGACCCGTCATGGTGGCATCAGCAGCGAAAGCTTCAGCGCAACGGGGTTTAAATCCGTCGCCGCACGGCTGATCGCTGCGGTACTGACGGGTATCCAGCACATTGAATTCAGCTAAATCCCCAAAGGTCAAACGCCGATAAAGCCGCATATCCGCACCTTTTGGTAGGGCAGCAGCACGTAGCGGCATATGCTCATAGTAAGCTTTGTAGGCGTTGGCTCTACGATTTACAAACGCCTGCGGACTTTGACCGTCTTCGGGTATCAAGTCAGCGTAGTCGTTTTCAACTTCGTGGTCATCCCAAGTGACAATCCAGGGAAACGCCGCATGAGCCGCCTGTAGGTTTGGATCGGTTTTATACAGTGCGTGGCGGTTGCGGTAGTCGCTAAGGCTGACGATTTCCGGACTGTTATGTTGACGTGGCCCAATGGGTAGCGGCCCGTATTCGTAGATGTAATCCCCCAGGTGAACAACAAAGTTCAGGTTTTCCTCAGCCAAATGTTTGTAGGCTGTGTAGTAGCCGTTTTGCCAATCTTGACAGGAGGCGAAGGCAAAGTTTAGCTGGTTGATAGGAGTACCGAAGGCGGGTGCGGTGCGAGTCCTTCCAATGCGACTGACTTCGTTACCTGCTTTAAACTGATACCAATACCAGCGATCCGGCTGCAACCCACCAACGACGACGCGAATCGAGTGACCGAGTTCGGGGGTAGCGATCGCAGTTCCCCGCAACACCACCTTACTCATGTTCTCGTCGGTAGCAATTTGCCACTGCACCGGGACATTTACCGATGGCATCCCGCCTCCATTAAGCGGATCGGGAGCTAACCGCGTCCACAGCACAACGCTGTCTGGAAGCGGATCGCCGGAAGCTACGCCAAGAGTAAACGGGTAGCCGGAAAACCTCGGCTGGGCAACTACTCGACTAGAAAATTGAGTAGCGATCGCTAATCCAGTCAATGCCCCACCACCAACCAACAAGCCCCGCCGTCTCAACCGAGTTGATAACAAACGCTCGAAATCAAAGCCATTCATAGAATACCTTTGCTACTTTTTTGCTAAAGAAAAAACTGACAAAAACGCAGGCTGTTGAGCATCAAAATTGCATAAAGCCATCGACAGTGCTTAAGTAGCAACCAACGTACAGACAAAACTAATCCCGCTACTATTGACAAACACGCTGATTTATGAAATCTCAATGCCCAACCGCTGAAGTGTGGAACCTAGACGCGCTTTACAACTCCTCGATCCGGTAACTCAAAGGAAGCTGCTGTGGTTATAGGTGTATTGGGGTCAGGTACAGTCGTTCTACCGGGCGCAGACTCAGGCAGCAGTCGGAAGTCAGTCCGCCAACGTTCGCGAGTCAGGTCGCAGCGGACGTAGCCGCGCTGCCGACCGTTGAAATACTTGACCCACGGACTTTCTGGCAGAGCCGCCTCAATGCGATCGCTAGCTCCGAAGCCAGAGGTGATTGAGGTACCCACGAATTCAGTACCCACGGTGGCAGAGTTGGGATTATTGAAATCCGCTTTCAGGTTGTTAACCCAGCTAGAGTGGGTGTCACCCGTGAGGACGACGGGATTGGATGGTTTGCGTTGTTGCAGAAAGTTGAGTATCCGGTTGCGGGGAGCCACATAGCCATCCCAAGCATCGACGTTGAAAACATCCTCCTCGCCTGCTGTCCAGTCGTGCTGGGCAAAGACGACCTGCTGGGCAAGAACATTCCAGCGCGACCGAGAGCGATCGAGACCTTGGAACAGCCACTGCTCTTGCTTTTGACCTGTCATTGTAGCGTTTGGATCGAAAGCTTCGGCACAGCGCGGCTTGATTCCGTCGCCACAAGGCTGATCGCTGCGGTATTGGCGGGTATCGAGTACATTGAACTCGACTAAATCCCCAAAGCTCAGACGACGGTATAGCTGCATATCAATCCCCTTAGGCATGGAAGATTGGCGCAGCGGCATGTGTTCGTAGTACGCTTTGAAAGCGTTGGCGCGTCGAGCCAGAAATGCTTGCCGTGACTGTTTTTCAGGGTCTTGCGGAATCTCATCTGCCCAGTTGTTATCTACTTCGTGATCGTCCCAAGTGAAAGTCCACGGAAAGGCAGCGTGAGCGGCTTGTAAATTTGGATCGGTTTTGTAAAGGGCATGGCGGTTGCGGTACTCTTCTACTGTCACCGGCTCCGGCCCATTGTGAGAACGGATTGCCTGGGGATTCGCTGCTCCCTCGTAGATGTAATCACCCAGATGCACAACCAGGTCAAGATCCTCTTCAGCCATGTGTTTATAGGCTGCGAAATAGCCAGCTTCCCAAAGCTGACACGAGGCGAACGCAAAGCGGAATCGATCGACGCGAGAACCGAGAGCTGGAGCCGTGCGAGTTCGTCCTATCTGACTAACTTCCGAACCCGCTTTGAACTGATACCAGTACCATTGGGCAGGTTGGAGTCCACCGATAACCACCCGAATCGAGTGACCAAGTTCTGGAGTAGCGATCGCAGTTCCCCGCAACACCACCTTACTCATGTTCTCGTCGGTGGCGATTTGCCACTGTACGGGTACATTCACCGATGGCATCCCGCCTCCATTTAACGGATCGGGAGCTAACCGCGTCCATAGCACAACGCTGTCTGGAAGCGGATCGCCGGAAGCTACACCAAGGCTGAAAGGATAACCGGAAAATCTCGGCTGGGCAACTACTCGACTTGAAAATTGAGTAGCGATCGCGAGTCCAGTCAGACCACCCGCACCAATCATAAATCCTCGCCGTCCCTTCCGGCTTGATAGCAAGCGCTCAAAATCAAAACGATCCATAAACACCCCTCAAAATTGCTAATTATTAATTGGCAAAAATTTCTAAGTTGGGTTGAGCTTCCCCAGCAAATGTGCTGGGTTTCTTTCCTCAACCCAACCTACTAACTCAAATTCGCTCTTCTTTGTCTTTTCCGCAACAAATATCCCATACCAAATATTGCCAATAGCGTGAAGCCATTAGTGCTTGGTTCGGGAACAGATTTCGAGTTATCTTGACGCGGATTGAAGCTAGTAGTATCAATTAGTAAAGGATTAGGGAAAGCATTTGCTATGTTTTCCCAACCTACAAACTTAAAGTTACTGCTGACATTCTCAAATTCTTGGTCTTCCTCATCAAAGAACAAGACTTCTGGATCGTTATAACCATCTTGAGTGACGAACAAACCAAAGGGAAATTTTGACCCCGAAGGCACGTTAATTACAGCACCACCATCAGATTCTTGGACTGCATCAATATCCCCAAAATCCCCTACACCGAAGCTACCCAGATAATCGTTACCGGCTGCACGGTTGTAAACAGCAGAGGTATTATCGCCTTGGCTAGAAGCCAGTAGATAACCTTCACCATCGCCGCCATAATATATAGTTAAACCCTCAACGTCCGCCTCTAGATTGCTACCTTCTGGCTTAACTGCATCGATAAGAACGCCATCGGTGCCGCTGGATGGTTCGGCAGAAAATTTCCAATTGCCTTTCCCCATTACTTCTCCTCATCAAGATGCACACCTCGGCTCAGCAATACATAGTGTTTTTACTGAGGGTTTTTCAGCTTGGGTGGTAATAATCCGTAAATCTACGGATTGTTATCAACCTAAGCCTACGGTCAAGACATTAGGAGAAGGTTATCTACGTGTAATGGGAGTAATAAGACGGGTCATCTTCATCAAAACTTCACAATCAAACCGCCAATCCAGCACAATTATGAAGTTATAGCGATCGCGCAATTCACTCGACGTATAATTAACAACACTAGCTTCTAAGTAAAGAATGAAGCGTATAGCGGCAATGTGCAATCAAGGATAGCGATGGGTCGCATTATCGCTCCTTTCTTTGACTCAAGCGATCGCTATCTCTACCAGGTCGGCTCCAGCGATGCGTAGAATATCGCTCATCCCTACTCATAGCAGCAAAAGAATGAGAAGTTAGGCTAAAGTGGCTATAGAAATACCAGGCTTCACTTTGCCATGAGCTATCGCAACATCATTACAATCGAGCCAGGTAAACGTGGCGGTAAGCCCTGTATCAGGCGAATGCGGATTACCGTGTACGACGTTTTGGGTTGGTTAGCAGCCGGGATGTCTCATGCAGAAATTTTAGATGACTTCCCAGAGTTAACAGAGGAAGATATTATAGCTTGCCTGGAATTTGCCGCTGATCGAGAACGTCGTTTAATTGCTGTAGTAGGTGAAACTTGAAACTGCTGTTCGACTAAAACTTGAGTCGGAAGTTAGTGAATCGGCTGGCTGATATATTCCCGGATGCTAGCCATATTCAGTTTCACAAGCTCACAGAGGTAGACGATAGCGAAATTTGGGAGTTTGCCAAAATTCAAGGGTTTTGTATTGTTACTCAGGATGCTGACTTTGCAGAAAAAAGTCGTCTTTACGGTTCACCACCAAAGGTGATTTGGCTGCGGTGTGGCAATACACCCACAAGCAACATGGAAGCAATACTTCGATCTGGGCAGAGGCAATTCAAGAATTAATCGATAGTGCTACTTTAGATTGTCTTGAGCTTTATTGACGAACAAACTTTAAAATTAATTTTATTATCTATCAATGGCGATCGCTGTTTCTTTTGAGGGCGCGATCGCTACCTGCCCAATCATCGCATTGAAATGGTGGAAATGGATAAGATTGTGAGTGGAAAACGAGATTGGTTTCTACAGCAATTTTAGTTCTGCTGAAGGAAGCGATCGCATATGGATCGTCAAGATACTGATACATTTAGACAGCCGCTTCACCGTTACTATCGGAGGCTTGCATTTGCCGCCGAACTGTTGCTTGGATTTTGGCATCAAAGTCAGGATCGTCTACGGTCGTAATAATATGACGCGGGCGGTCACTGAGCCTATCCAAATAGGCTCGAAGAGCCATCTTGTCCTCACGATGTCTAAGAAAATATTGTCTTAATTCCTCATCGGACATAGCAGCATAGTTAACTTGGCTCATGAGAACACCTGCCCATTTGGAGTAATCTGGAATTCAAGGTTTTCAGTATTTCCAGCCAAAACATACAGGTTACTTGTTCGCTCATCAATGCAGACAAGATGTATGGGCTGAAGCATAATATATGTTAACCAATAGCTAAGACGATATAAACCTCTCAGTTGGGCATTAGTAGGCATTCAAACCACTCATGGCACACGCCAATTATCCTAGCACCTGCCCGCTCGCTCTTTTTTTCGCCTTAGGCGATCGCTATCTGTGCAACCATCGCTCTCCTTAATAATTGTAATACGTGTGATCGCTGTCTTTTTTGAGGGGGCGATCGCTACCTGCCCAATCATTGCGTTGGAATGGTGGAAATGGATAAGATTGTGAGTGGAAAACGAGATTAGTTTCTACAAAGAAGCGCGATCGCTCTCTCCCAATTGCCTTTCCCCATTGCTTCTCCTGATCAAGACGCACCCCTCTGCTCAGCAATACGTAGTGTTTTTACTGAGAGTTTTCAGCTTGATTAGTAACAATCCGTAAAACTACGGATTGTTATCAACCTAAGCCTACGGTCAAGACATTAGGAGAAGGTTATCTGCTTGTAATGGGAGCAATAAGACGGGTAATCTTCACGAAAACTTCACAATCAAGCCGCCGATCTGGCACAAATATGAAGTTATCGCGATCGCGTAGTTAAATTAATGTATAATTAATAAGATTTACTTCTAAGTAAAAAATGAAGCGTATGGCGAAAAGAGCGATCGCACTTGCGACATCGCGTGTTGGTATACGGAAATCGCACAGTAGTGTTTGAGTAAAAATAAAGAAGCTTTAAAATAATTTTTTGTATGCTAAGAAAATCTAATTAATGCCTTATAACAACTACTATAACTAAGAGTAAAAACAGTGTTCTTCTCAAAGATATTAGCTAGCAAACCTATAAAGCATTATTACCTTATAGTAGTATTTCTAACGTATAAGTTTATAAAAAAGCTGTCAACTTCCACTATATAGCAATCCTAAATAATTCGTGAAAACCACATCCCCGACTTCTCTTAGAAGTCGGGGATGTGAACCTCTGGCATCTCACAATTCAAATAGGATTGCTATACATAGCATCACAAGAACGAGAAGAGGATTCCCCCTTAAACTGTACTATATTTTTGACCAATTTCTTTAAGCATCGTAGTCATATTCTGCTTGTCAGATTCATCATATAATCTATCTACTACATCTTTCAACTTAAACAACTCTTTTATATGTTGCTTGTCAGATAGCAGTGAGATTAATGCCGTTTCTGTCTTGACAAATCTTGCTAAATCTTCGTACTCGATTAAGTTGTTTTTCCAGATGAGCCTGCGCTCTGTAAATACAATACCCTCTTTCGCATCATGCCACATACTATTGTCTATCAAAGCGATTACCTTCTCATCAGAATTAACAGATAACCAAGTAGACAGCGCATTTGACAACTTATCCAAGGGCATGTTAGGAGCAGAAAAACCTTCCTTAAAACTGTATTTCTGCACGTTCTTTTGAAGGAATTCTCCCAAAGACCCTGGTAATGGATCTTCAGTCAAGGTATAAGTTCGAGTTTCTAACTGGCGCAGTACTGCCTGATCTCGTTTTTTTTGCCCTTTCAAAAATGACCAAATCAAAAATGCTGTACCTGATGCCACAAGAGCAGCACCGCCAGTTATTGCACTCACTCCACCAAGAGCCGACATTGTAGTAGTGATAGCAGCAGCACCGGACAGCGTACCAGTTACTCCCAAAGCGCTGGCAGCAGTCCAAGCCGCTAAAACAGTGGTGGCACCAGCTATTGTTCCTGTACCGATAGCAATCCCCAGATTTTTTTGATCTTCGCTATCCATTTCTGAGACTAAGGCAATAGACAGCATCCCTGCGGCTCCAATTAGTGCCGCTCCTCCTGTTGCTACGGCTAATCCACCCAGCATTCCCAAACCACCAGCCGCAACAGAACCACCACCTAAAACGGCTAAAGTTGCATTTGTTGCAGCGGCTCCAGACAAGCTACCAATACTAACACCCGTTGCTGTTTCTGCTCCAATCGTAGTCAGCATTTTCGTAGCTTGCGGAACAATTGCTGCGCCTTGTTTTTTCGCACGCTCCAGTTTATGTCTGAAGTCATCAGCATCCTTTACGAGATCATCTACTGTTTGAGTAAATTTTTCTGGATTGTCTAAATCCTGATCTCTTGCTAATAAGTAAACAACTTTAGCATTTTCTGGGATATCTGCATTCTGGATAAACGAGTCTAGGGATTTTAACGTTGCTTCATCGGTTGTTTTTTTGCCATCACGTACCGCCTGATAAATCGACAGGTAATTTGTTTTTTGTTCAGAAGTTAGTTCTTTAGTATCATTAATCTGTTTGATAAGAATAAAATCAACTGTTAATGCTCTTGATTTTGCACTTGCTATCGAGTAAATTCGTTTGATTTCTAAAGGTAGGGAAGAGCTTGCAACAATCGAGTCTAAATCTGTGAGCGCTTTAAAGTCAGGTACAGGTTCTTCAGCGCGGACGTATGCGTAGGTTCCTATGATTCGTTTCTTCTCTGTATCAGGCAGTTCAGATTCAGCTAATGTGGATTCAATGGCTTGCTTAATTCCGAGTAAGCGCGAATTAGTACTGGCAAGTTGATAACGCTGTTGAATTCTAATATCTAGTTTTGAGGAATATATCACATAATCAAGAAAATCTAATGCAATCAAATCGTTAATGTACTTGGATTCCTCGATTTTGTCATACACGGATGTGCATTTATCTTTACTTGCTTTTTGGACAAATTGCGTGTTTTTCTCTATTTCTTGATGAATTTGGTAGTTTATGCTAGATTCTCGGTCGTATAAAGTATGAAAAACTACAGTAATATCTTTACCTTTTTGACCACGACCTTTGATAGTAATTTCTTGATTTTCTTCCGTTCGGGGGATAATCTCTACGGAGCAAGTCTCTCCAGAACGCAAAGGAAAGGTTTCCTTTCCCCCGTTCTTAGCTGTTGTATAAGGAACAAAAATATGATATTTCTCTACGATAGAAATATTTTTTCCTACTTCCTTGCTATCAGCTATAGCGGTAGCTGGATAAAGCAAGTCTTTTGCCATCAGGCCGAATGTACCTAAAGCCAGATAACTAAGAAAATAACGGCGGCTCAGAGTGGAAATACTTAGTTGAGGCATGACTAATATTTTTATATTTCTGGAAGTGTTGCACAGTTGTTGCTGACCGAGCTACAACCTACTCATTATTAGCATTTTTAGTCCATCATCACCACATTGGAAACGCCACCCGAAAATTATTAGAAGCTGACACCAGGCCAGTGCGACCGTACCAAGAATCACAATTGAAGTACCAGAAGAACTATTAGAGTAACTGGCACAAGTAGGCGACAGCGATCGCCAAGTAGCATTGCTGGGTATGGGCGGGTTTGGCAAAACTGCGTTGTCTGGAAAGCTAGCAGAACAGATTCAGCATAATTTTGAGTACGTTACATAGCGATCGCACTGTGCAGTTGTGGGATGTTAGTAGCAGTGAATGCCTGAAAGCTTTCCAGGGACATACTAATGGAGTTTGGTCAGTTGTCTTCAGTCCAGATAGTCAAATATTCGCGAGCGGCGGTCAAGACGAGACGATTAAGCTTTGGGATGTAAAGACAGGCGAGTGCCTAAAAACCTTGAGAAGTGAAAGACCTTATGGTATGGGGGGATGAACATCACGGGCATCACCACATCTGCCACTGTAGCGATCGCATTCTCCTCACTCTCAGAGTGCGATCGCTCGTTTTTTCAGATAGGCGATCGCAGATCATCTTCGGCAGATAGGTGATTGAGCCATTATCAAATGGCAAGCTTGCTAGAAAATAGTAGAATTCCAGCCTCAAATTTACTAAACGCACTACAATCTTTATCGCGGCGCTGCTTGATAGAAGAACAAGGAAGTTTTTACACTCTTCCACCTGTACTGAAGCAATATGCGATCGCAAAGAATTATCCCAAGAATACTGAACCGTCAAATTAACTTTGCTCGGTAGTCCCTGTCTATCTTTATACTAGAGAAAGGCTACTCATTTTTAGTGGAGCATTACTCCCATGACATTACAAGTTTCAGAAGCAATAACAACTGTTAAAGAACAGCGATTTACTTTACCAGGTTATTATAGTTGGGAGCAATTTGAGGCGATAGAATCATTAATCGCAGATGCGCCTGGTTTGCGAATTACTTATTTAGATGGCTGTGTGGAGTTTATGACAACTGGTGAACCGCATGAGATTTTCAAAAAAATGCTAGCTATTCTGCTAGAAGCTTACTTCTTTGAACAGGGTATTAAATTTGTTCCAGTTGGCAATGCAACTCGCCGGGACAAGAGCAAAAATGTCTCATTTGAGCCGGATGAATCTTACTATTTAGGGGAGAAAAAAGAACATCCAGATTTGGCAATTGAAGTCACTATTACCAGCGGCGGCATAGATAAACTAGAAAAGTATAAGCGGTTGAAAATTGCTGAAGTCTGGTTTTGGGAAAATAATCAGCTTGTGCTTTATCGACTGCGCGAACATAATTATGAGCAAACTTCCAGAAGTGAATTTTTGCCAGATTTAGATATTGCTTTGCTAGTGCGCTGCGTGCAAATCCCTGATATTTTGGCAGCGAGGACTGAGTTTATTAACGGTATGCGACAAATCGGTTGAAAGATATTTTACAGCAACAGTGCGATCGCTTATCCGCACTAAAAAAACAAGTCCTCTCCTTGTTGACTAAAGAAAGCGATGCACTCAACCTGGAAGAGTGGCTAGAAAATAGTAGAATCCCAGCCTCAGATTTAATAAACGCGCTGCAATTTTGATCTAAAATCTAGACCTTAACCTTCCAACAGTATCTTGCCAATCGCCACAGGTTAGTTAACGCACAACTTGCCGCATATAATTTGCCCAAGCTTGGGCAGCTTGTCCGCTACTTCCCCGCGTTGGCGAGTTGTCGTCATTTCCCAGCCAGACACCCGTGACTAAATCGCGACTGGGAACGTAGCCGATAAACAACAAATCAACGCCGCTGTTAGTTGTCCCCGTCTTCCCCGCTTCATTTCCCAGTCCGATAGAGGCAGCGCGTCCCGTACCGCTTCGTACCACGCTCCGCAGCATAACATTCATAGTATCTGCAATTCCCTGTGGTAGCACTCGCTTAGTTGCCCCGGTTTCCTCCTCGAAGGAGTAAATTACCCGGCAGGTTTGGGGATTTTTGAAATCGGTACAATCACTGCTGTCGAGAATGCGCTTAATCGCGTGGGCGCGGTTCCAGACACCGTTATTTTCTATAGCGGCGAAAGCCCCAGTCATTTCTAAGAGGGTGGTTTCGCTTTGTCCGAGAACCAAGCCAGGGACGGGATTCAGGGGTGTGGTGATGCCCAGACGTTGCGCCATCTCCACCACTCTATTTAAACCCACATCCTGGGCAACTCGCAGAGCGACCACATTCTCCGATTGGGCAATTCCCGTATACATATCCGTCCCACTACCCCCGACTCTTTCGCACGCCCGAAAGCGTTGATTTTGCCACACTAGCGGGGCGCAGGAATAAAATTTTCCCGGCGAGTTACCTTGTTCCAGCGCTGAGGCGTAGGCAAAAACTTTGAAAGTCGAACCAGGTTGACGCTTTGCCTGAGTAGCGCGATTGAATTGACTTTTTGCGTAATCTGTGCCACCGACCAAAGCGCGAATTGCTCCAGTGCTGGAGTCGAGGGTGACAATTGCCCCTTGAGAGAAGCCGTAGCTGGAACCGCTGGTGTTAACTGAATTGCGGAGGGAGGTTTCTGCCTTTTGCTGAGTTTCCAGATCCAGATTAGTTTCGACAATAAAGTTGCCTTCCTTCGCCAACTGTTCGCCCAACAAAGTGCGGAGTTCGGTAAAAACGTAGCTGTAGAAATAAGGTGCTTTGATGTTTGCCAAAGCTTCTCTAGCTTTCGGGCTAACTTCAATACGCGATCGCCTTGCCCGTTGTCCTTCCTCTGCACTAATTCGACCTTGGGAAACCATGCGGGTAATAATGCGATCGCGCAGTCCCACCGCCGTCTTATAATCCCGAATCGGATTGTAACTATTTGGTGCTGGCAAAATCGCCACCAGCGTCGCCGCTTCCGAAATATCTAAGTCTCTAGCAGATTTCTCAAAATAGAACTGCGCCGCATCTTCAAACCCCGAAGCACCTACCCCCAGATAGATGCGGTTCATGTAATTCCGTAAGATTTCGTCTTTACTGTAGAAAGTTTCTAACTTTAAGGCGACTATCGCTTCCCGGATTTTCCGACCCGCGCTGTCTTCAGTTCCCACATAGTCGCGATACAAACTCCGCGCCAACTGCTGCGTCAGCGTACTTCCCCCTTGCTTAATTCCGCCTCCTTTAACATTCGTCACCACAGCCCGCAACGTCCCAATCGGATCGACCCCAAAGTGCCAATGATAGCGGCTGTCTTCCGATGCCAGCACCGCTGCGGGCAAATATTTGGAAAAGTCAGATAATCGTCGCAGTTCCCTGTGAGCCTCAGTTCGAGGACGCTGTAACGGTGTCCCCTCATCAGAATTAACTATTACTGGCCCCTGAACGGCTACTGGTAACGGTCGAACTGGGATATTTCGCCACTCATAGAGTATCAAAAAGGCGATCAAACTGACCAGCGCACCTGCACCGTAAAGGCTGTAGCGAAATGCCAGAACGTACAAAGGCGGGGGATTGTGATACTGAAGCCTAACTGCATCAGCTAACTCTGGGGGGCCAAGGGTGAGGATATCGCCGTGACGGAGTTCTAGAGATTGAAGTCGCCGCCTACCCCGATAGATGCCATTGGTGGAGTTTTCATCTTTGATGATGAAGGATTTCTGGTGCTTGGGATCTCTGGAGACAGACAAATGAACTTGACTGACGACTGGGTTGCGGATGACAATATCGCAAGATTTAGAACTGCGTCCTAGAAGATAGCGATCGCCCAACATTGGATAAATTTCTGCCTTCGCCGCACCTGCATCCTGTACCCAAAGTTCCGGCACTTTGGCATTCGGCTTCAGCGCCAGCGCATTAAAATTAACTTTGGCTTGAATTGTCTGTATAGCCTGGGTTACTTGTCCCAGAATGGTTTTAGGCGGCTGTTGGGGTGAGGTCATGTCAGTCAAGCAATTGTCAGCGAGAGGCTTTTATTGAACATTCTACTCGCAAGCTCAAGGTAGCGTTTTGAAAAGACCAAAGGCTCTCAGGCAAAAGAAATAAATACCTCCTCGTCCACAAACTAGAAGCCTTGATGCTTCACAAACTCAGCCTAAAAACTCTTGATTTTGGCTTAGCCAAGGTAGGCGGACTTTGTTTTTGTAGCCGCCACTTCTAGTCGTCGGGACAAGGTGCAAATGAGTTTACCGACTTCTGCCCGATGAATCTGATTCCGGGCGGAAACTGGCAATTAACAAACATACAATGCCTACATTAATAAATACATCTGCCAGATTAAATACTGGGAAGTGAATCAACCGGAAATCCAGAAAATCTACCACACTACCAGATACAAAGCGGTCAATCCCATTACCCAACGCTCCTCCCAAGATAAAACCATAGCCGAATTGTTCTAAAGTGTCGCGATTTGGGCCAAATAAAGCGAACGCCATCAAGCCTAAACTCACCGCCAAAGACAGCCAGCGCAACCAAACTCCCCCCTGAAACAAGCTAAAAGCTGCCCCAGTGTTCGTAACATAGGTGAAGTGGAACACATTAGGCAACAAAGCCCAGGTTTCCCTATACTCAAAATTTTGCACTACCCAATACTTAGTCAACCGATCCAGAATCAGACTGACGAGTCCAGCAAGCCAAAACAGGTAATTTTTAAAAGGCATGGCAATTCTAGTGTTAATGGCTAACGTCAGACTGGCTAATTGTTTAACCATTAGCAACTGACAACTGACAACAAATTAACAGCTTTTTTAATAAAGCATCAGCTGACGTAAGAAAAAAGCCAAGACTGTAACTGCACAGACAATCACCATTTGTGCTGGTACAGGATAGACAGAGTACATCAAAGCTTCTTTCCATAAGGGGAGCGATCCTGCCCCCAAGCTCAACGAGTGGGTGAGAATAAGGTAGGTCAAACCTGTGATATGGATAACCAGTAAGCCGCAGATACAGCTAAATGCCAAAGACTCCAATCGTTGCGGTGCTTTAAAAGCTAACAAGCCACAAACCCAAGCACCAGGAATAAAGCCTAGTAAGTAGCCAAAAGTAGGCTGTGTCAGGTAGTCGATACCGCCGCCTTGGGAAAAGATGGGAAACCAGGGGGTTAAGCCCAAAGCTAGGTAAGCAATTTGGGAAATAGCACCAGCATTCTTACCTCCCATACAGCCTACCAACAGAACTGCACCAATCTGATAGGTTATGCCCAGCGACTGAGCTTGAACTCCTTGCTGAGTCCAATTCCAGGGAACGTTGGTAATATACGCTTCCAGAAAGGTGCCACCAATTGTTAGAAGTAAGCCAATTAAGGCCCAAAGTAGTTCAGTGGGTGCAAACACGCAACGATTTTGGATTTTGAAGCGATTTTTGGGGAGATTGATTCTTCCCAAAATATCGCGTGATTTTGAAGCGAGAAATTGAGGACTTAGTTAGAAGATACTTTCTATTGTTCTTCTGCACTCAGATACTCAGCACTGATTGCTATATTCGCCGGGGATGGGCGCTTCGCCGCCAGCTAGTCCCAAAGATTCGAGCATAGCATGGTCTTGCTCTGGCGGTTGTCCGAGAGTGGTGAGGTAGTGTCCAATCAGCATGGCGTTCATTCCAGCTTGGAAGCCCAAGGCTTGGAGTTCTCCCATTACTGCTTCGCGCCCTCCAGCGTAGCGCAGAATTTGCTGGGGCAGGATGAGGCGGAAAATAGCGATCGCTTTCAAGGCTTCATAAACATCTAGTTTCGGGCGATCGTCTAAGGGTGTTCCTGGTCTTGGAGTGAGCAAGTTCAATGGCACGGATTCAACTTCCAATTCCCGCAATGCCAAAGCCAAATCTACTCTGTCTTCCCAAGATTCGCCTAATCCCATTATCCCGCCTGTGCAAGCTTGAATCCCGGCGGCTTTGATATTTTTAATAGTTTCAACGCGATCGCGCCATGTGTGCGTCGTCACTATCTCTGGGAAAAACTTTTCTGATGCTTCTAAGTTATGGTTGTATCGCGTTACACCTGCCTCTTTTAACTCTTGAGCTTGTTCTGGTGTCACTTCGCCCAAAGCACAGCACGGTTTTATATTGGTTTCGGCGATAATTCGGCGTACCGTTTCCAAAATTTCTTCAAATTCCGCCGATTTCGGACTGTTGTATTTTATACCTCGTCCTTGGGAAACTAAGCAAAATCGCTTTGCTCCTGCTGCTTCGGCTGACTTAGCTTGAGCCAGAATCTCCTCAGTAGATTTCAGACCATAAATAGGTGAATCTTTACCTGGGTGATGAGCAGACTGGGCGCAGAAACCGCAATTTTCCGAACAACTGCCAGATTTTATATTGACAATACTGCACAAATCTACTGTGTTGCCGCAACAAGCTTGACGTACTTTATCTGCGGCTTCGCAGAGTAGCAAAATATTTTCTTGACCTTCAATTTGGGTGAGTGCGATCGCTTCCTCTTTCCCAATTCTCTTTCCTGCAATAATCGCAACACTCAGGTTGTGCAGCCATTGCCGCAGTGACTCCTGTTCCTGGCTCTGAATATCCGCGTTCGACACTGGTGCTTGAACCACGTTCTGCCCCTTTTGATCGCATCTACTGAAACTTTGGCATTTTATCACTCTAGTTGCAGAAAACAAGCAAGCTATCTTAACCTAATCTTTACAATTAAGCGATAGGCTACAAGGAAAATGCCCGTGCCAAAGCAGAAGTTGAACTAAATTGTTCAGCAAGATGGCTGAATAAAATCCTGCCGTTAAATATTACATTTACTACAGTTACCAGAGGAAAACAATATCGTGGCTTCTGTGACAGACAATCCGCAGGTAATCGTTAAACCGCGCTCTAACGCAGAGCGAAAACTGGATCTTGGGTTTATTTGGCTGACTCGAATTTTTGCGATCGCAGTTGCTGCCACCTTGATTTGGATCACAATCCAAGTTGCAATTCAGGCACTCCCTGCAATAAGACAATACGGGCTAGGCTTTATATTCTCTACCACTTGGGACCCTGTTCGCAATGAGTACGGAGCGCTTCCGCAACTTGTCGGGACAGTATTTAGCTCTCTGATTGCGCTGCTCATTGCTGTACCGGTGGGTCTTGGCGTGGCGATCTTTTTGAGCGAAGATTATTTACCGCCACGGATTCAGATGATATTAGTTTTCTTGGTAGAACTCCTAGCGGCGATTCCCAGTGTAGTGTACGGTTTATGGGGAATTTTCGTTTTGATTCCGCTGTTGAAACCACTGGGAGAGGCGCTCAATGCTAACTTGGGCTGGCTGCCAATTTTTAGTACGCCGCTGCGCGGCCCAGGACTGCTACCAGCATCAATCGTCTTATCAATCATGGTTTTACCAACGATAGCAGCTCTTTCCCGCGATGCCTTGATATCTTTACACAGCGATTTGCGTCAGGCAGCAGTTGGACTAGGAGCCACGCGCTGGGAAACAATTCTCAAGGTGCTACTACCATCAGCCGTTTCTGGAATTGTGGGTGCAGTCATGCTGGCACTAGGTAGAGCTTTGGGAGAAACTATGGCTGTCACCATGTTGATTGGAAATTCTAATAATATCAGTCCTTCAGTTTTGGCTCCCTCTAATACAATTGCTTCCCTATTAGCTAACCAATTTGCTGAGGCAAGCGGTCTGCAAGTTTCTGCTCTAATGTATGCAGCTTTACTACTGTTTATACTGACCCTTTTAGTGAATGTTTTGGCTCAGTTACTGGTGAGTCGGGTGCAGCGAATTTAATGATTTCATGATTGTGTCAATACCCTGATAAAGTTCCCAATCCCCAGTCCCCAATCCCCAGCCCCCATTATGTCTAAATTAGAGGATAAACCTGTTTCCGGATTTCCTAGCAGAACCTTAAAGCGATCGCCTACCTCACCCCGGACGCTGTTCGGAATCGTGATGACGGGGTTAACGTTCCTTTGTGCAGTGCTTGCCATTGTGCCTTTAGTGGCTGTCCTTGGCTATGTAATCGTTCAAGGTATTAGCCAACTTAATACCAATGCGTTTACAGAACTACCACCGCCTCCATTAGTAGAGGGCGGCGGCTTTGGTAATGCCATCCTGGGAACCTTAATTATGGTGGGAATTGGTGCATTAATCAGCATTCCCTTTGGCGTGATGGCGGCAATTTATTTGTCAGAATTTAGCGGTGGCAAAATTGCCTATTGGATTCGTTTTGCTACCAACGTCCTTAGCGGTGTTCCCTCGATTATTGTGGGCGTTTTTGCTTATGTTACTGTCGTCTTGACTACTGGAACATATTCTGCATGGGCGGGAGGATTTGCTTTATCAATTTTGATGTTGCCGATTGTAGTGCGGGCAACAGAAGAAGCGCTGAGACTGGTGCCGCAAGAAGTTAGACAAGCGGCGGTAGGATTGGGAGCAAGTAATTTTCAAGCGGTTTCGCGGGTGGTGTTGCCAGCTGCTTTACCTGCAATTGTCACCGGAACGACTCTAGCGATCGCGCGTGCTGCTGGGGAAACTGCACCACTGTTATTTACCGCTTTATTTACCCAGTTTTGGCCTAACTGGAATAATCGCTTACTTGAGCCCACAGCCTCGCTGGCAGTTTTAGTTTACAACTTCGCTACGACTCCCTTTAAAAATCAGCAAGAATTCGCATGGGCGGCTTCTTTCATCCTGGTGATGATGGTTCTGCTTACCAGCATTATCTCCCGTCTGGCAACGGCTCGCCGCGTCTATTGATCGACGAGTATTGAGAAATGTGTCGCTATGATACTGTTAAATTTAGCAAAAAAGATAACAATGGATACAATGCCAGGTTTAACAGTATGCTGGGCGATATTGAGTGAAATTTTTTTATTGCCATAAACCATAAGTTTTTGCGCTTCTGTTAAACCCAAAACCTAAGAGTTTTTATGTTGTCCAATCCCCAAACAAAAAATCAAACAGATACCGTTTTAAAGACGGAAAAACTGAATGTCTACTACGGAAATTTTCTAGCGCTGAAGGAAATCAGTTTAGATATTCCCAAAAACCGAGTTACAGCATTTATTGGGCCTTCAGGTTGTGGCAAAAGTACGTTGCTCCGGTGCTACAATCGCCTCAACGATTTGATTAAAATTTTTCGAGCCGAAGGCAAAGTTTATTACAACAATCAAGACCTCTACGCTCCTGATATTGACCCAGTAGAGGTACGGCGGCGGATTGGCATGGTGTTCCAAAGACCAAACCCCTTCCCCAAGTCGATTTATGACAATATCGCTTTTGGGGCGCGGCTGAACGGCTATCGGGGTGATATGGATGAGTTGGTAGAAAGAAGTCTCAGACAAGCCGCACTCTGGGATGAAGTCAAAGACAAACTTAAGCAAAGTGGTCTTTCTATATCAGGCGGACAACAGCAAAGGTTGTGTATTGCTAGAGCGATCGCAGTTCAGCCAGATGTCATTCTTATGGATGAACCCGCCTCTGCACTTGACCCGATTTCAACGCTGCGAGTTGAAGAACTGATCCAGCAACTCAAGGAGGATTACACCATCGTCATCGTCACCCACAATATGCAGCAAGCCTCGCGCATAGCCGATATGACGGCATTTTTCAATGTGGAAGCGACGGAAAAGGGCGGCAGAATGGGTTACTTGGTGGAGTACGACCGCACCGAAGTTATCTTCCAAAGTCCGCAGGAGAAATCCACCCAAGAATACGTCAGCGGACGTTTCGGTTGATTCTCTCATTCACAAGCTACACCTGGGAACGCCTCTTCAACGGCGTTCCCAGGTGTAGCTTCGACAAGAAAACTTAAGGATTGTAATAGTTCCAAGTCATCTTGCTAAGACGGTAGTGGTCTTGCGTCCATAGTCGCGGACGGTTGGGGTTGGGGTTCGGCTCTTGGTTTTGGTAGATGCGAAGCTGATTACCGTTCAGGACAATTAATTCTTCACGCCAATCCCCAGACACGTCGGCTACATATAGCCGATCCGACTTCTCATCGAAGCGATGGAGAAATTGCCCGTTGAGGGGGTCAAAAATTGCGACATCCCCAGCCTCGTGACGCTCCTTGGCGGCAGCTAGTTGGCGAGAATCACCTGTCCAGTCAACGGTGAAAATCACCTCCACGCCTTTATCTGACCAACCTTTGGGAGCAACATCCTCGATTTGATAATCAGCAATCAGTTTACCTTGGGCGTCAAACACAAAAGGTTTCTGGTTAGTATTGTAACGGCTGCGAAACCAAATTTCTAAACCTGGTCGCTGAAGGTCAAAGTCACCAACAGCAGCATTTTGAGGTTCCTGGTGTTTAAAATGGGTTTCCCAAATTAAGCGCTCTTTGTTATAGAGGAAAATGCGATTACCGCCGCCTGCGATGTTGTTGTACATCTCGGCAAAGCGCTTGCGAATACCTCTGCCTCCCTCTTTCAGGCGATCGCTTCCTCCCTCTTCCAACGCTACCACCTCTAACCCTGGAATGTCTGGACGCACATCAGCGACAAAAATCGCATCAATGTGAGGATGTTGTTTGGTGGTATTTTCCATAGGAACTTGAAAGAGAATTTTTCCATCACTTCCTACGATCGTTCCGCCTAAAACTTCGTGCTTACCGTCTCCATCTAAGTCTGCAACCCTTGCACCAGCGTGTACACCACCTAAAAACTTATCTTGCGTCCATAGAGGTTTAGGATTTTCTTGTTTGAGCAAGTCATCTATGGCATAAGCTGCTAGATAACGTCCCTTGCGATAACCTTTAGCATTGGTAGCTTGAAGAAGTAAATCGCGATTGCCTTTACCACGAAAATTCCCAACGACTAAATGCTCCCAACTGCTTGCGCCCTTTGGTGGTTCTAGTTTGATACTCCCCTTGGTCTTCCCATCTGCACCTTGAACAATATGAAGGTTTTTGTCCTTGGTTAAGAATAAAACTTCCGTCAAGCGATCGCCATCTACATCAGCTGCTTGTACACCCGATCCATGCCAACCTGGTAGTCCTTGCTTTTCTGCTTGTCCGCTGACTTGGATATCAATTTGTTTAGTCCAAAGCTTTTCTCCAGAATTACTATAAACCACGATGTGACCCGGCTTAGTAATAATAAAATCTTTCTTTGTGTCATTATTAACATCCGCCGCAATCAAACCACCAATGCGCTTATCTTCTGCGGGCAGATCTAATTGAATAGTCTGGGGTTTGATTTGAGAATTCGGTAAAATAACTTCCTTCCGGAAGAACTTCTTCGCATATTCCTGAACGGGAAAAGCTAAAAGAACAGATAATGATATTAAGCCTGATATGTAAAAAAACCGATTTCTACTGAGATTGTACAAGCGCTTTTGCATTTTACTCTCTCGATGTATTTTTGAGAGGGGATTTTTTTGTTTTCACGTTTCCTGCCTCAGCCAGAAAACGCCAAAACTTAGTAAATTGAACAATAACTATCAGACATCAACACTAACAGAAACGTTGTCTTAATTTTGGTCATTCAGAGAGCCAAAACCCGATGCTTCATACAACCCTTTAACCGCCCCAGCCGCCAATTAAAGTCACGTACCCATCTAGCTCGGCCTTCCTTCAAACGGACTTGAGAAAAGCGCTTAAACAAAACTAACCATTCTTTCACACAGCTCTTCCATGAAAGTTCTGGCATACCCAAAGGTCGGTACTTTTTATACAACAAGACATGATTCTCCCCGGAAATGCGAGATATACGAGCAATTCCCGCAAGTTCAACTCTCCAGCAGTAATCTAAGTTAGTTGTAGGTTGGCTTGAGAGAACGCGAAACCCAAAAAATCCAAAAGAATAATTGGGTTTTGTTGGCTCAAGAGCCAGGCCCTCTCATGCGCTCTTAACCCGCGCACAACCGTGGCTCCCATTCCCTACGTTCACTTTGGCCTTTTTAGCTCTAACTGGTGCTGATTGAAACTAAAAAACTACCCAACTGTAGCCGGAACTTTTGCTGGGGCAAAGTAAGCATTTTGCTCAGCCCGCAACTTGTCACAAAGTCTGCCTTCAGGCAATTCCACATCATCGTAGGTGAGGACTTGATCCTTAAGAATATCTCGCTTCAGGCGACACCCTTCAGCTAAACCAATGGGTAACAAGTTTTCCGCCTGGGTGACATCAGAATTTTCGCATTGTCCGTAGGTCATAAAGTAGCCAATGCCATCAATAGTTTCCCCCGCTTTGAGGTCGATTTTCGCAGTAGCTACCACATCGACTAAAGGGCCACCCAAGGGAACCAATACCGCATCATTGAACAGGACAACCCGCGCCACCGATAAAGGTACTTCAAAGTGACACAAATGGTAGGGAGTGTAGAAGCTGTAAAGGGGGCCTTCACCTAATTTATACAAATTCAGGTAGTGGCGTTGCTTGGGGTCGTCGTGAGTTCCAAACACAAATACACCCGGCCCTGGTTTGGCACCGACGACGTAATCAACAATACCGCCCAATTCTTTAAGCTGGTCAATGTCGTACTTAGTGGTCAGTTCATCAATATGACCCCTGTAGTCGTATCCCAACATACCGCGCTTAATGACTTTCATGCCCGTCCCGTTGGCAACGATCGCTTGCTCGAAGGATATCTTGGTACCATCGGCAAAGCTTGTCACCATGTGGGGTTTTTGACCCCACTGCTTGGCGAAAGATTCTTGGGTAATTGGGTTGCGGTAAGGATCTTGTAAGCCTTTGATATTGCCGCATAGTAACGGGGTCAAGCCAATACTTTTAACGAACCGATACAGGTTCATTTGCACGCCTGGTTGGTCGCCATCGCAAGCGGTGATGATCACACCAGCCTTGTCTGCATACACTTTTAAAATGGGGCCAATTGTGCCGTCGAGTTCGGCATCCATGAGGATGATATGCTTGCGGTTAGCGATCGCTTCCATTGCCACATGAGCGCCAAATTCGATCGCGCCTGTAACTTCCACTAGCGCGTCAATGCCTTCGGCTTTGCACAGCAACATGGCATCATCGGTGATTGCATATTTGCCGCGAGCGATCGCATCCTCCAATTCAGATACACTCTTGACAATTTGCAAATCTTCAATTCCCGCCTCATTATATGCCCGTTTAGCATTATCTAAGCTACGGTTAGAGATTGCTACTAACTCCATCCCCGGCACAGAATTAATAATTTGATTAGCAATTCCTCGACCCATAAAGCCAGCACCAATCATGCCCACTTTTATCGGATTTCCAGCTTCGTCCCGTGCTTGCAATGCCTTATCGACAATAATCATTTCCAACTCCTATTTTTGTTGCTTTTCATTTGTTTCAAGCTGCATTTCTGTCTAGAATTTCATTTACACTTAGCAGCTATTCAATATTCAGCCTTTGGTAATCTTAACTCATAAACTCCGATTAAATAATATTTAGCAAGTTAATTATAAGGTAACTATTTTTCTTACTCAATTCTTAAAAAATATCTCATATAACCTTAATTAATAAGCATAATTTCCACACAATCTTTATTGAAAAATAGTGTCAGCCTTTCCAAATGCCATAGTCTTTTTTTTTGGGGAACAGAGACATGATTGAAAAAGCTGATAACATTCATGCAATAGCCGAGTTATAAAAAAGTTCTCGCTATCTGCATACATTCCCAATAATTAATGTGTGCTGGGACAGGCTTACCAGGTTTTAAGTCGCCGAAGAGTTCAAGAATGTAAGAAAGAAGGACGTTACCTCCAGACTGTTTATCTGGCTTGGGCGAAACGACAGTTAACCTTTTGATATATTTCTGACTTTGGTTACAGCAAAATAGGCATAATGCCCTATGCGACCTAGTAGAAACTTAACCTGCGATCGCTCTCCTGGCCACTCATCGCTAAACTCCTAGAGGAATCGATTGTAGTAAGGGCCAAGCTGCATCTTTAACAGAAATTTCGCTAACAGGTAAAGGCCATTCAATTCCCAAAACAGGATCGTCATAGTGCAGGCCCCGCTCATAACCTGGAGTATAAAACTCACCCACTTGATACGTCACTTCAGCTGCATCCGTGAGCGTTTGGTAGCCGTGAGCAAACATTTCTGGTACGTACAAAGCCCGACGATTTTCGGCAGTCAATTCTACACCAATATGTAAAAGATATGTAGGGGAATTAGGACGCATATCTACTATCACATCATAAATTGCTCCCTGAGTACAGCGAATCAATTTGGTTTCAGTTGCCGGAGCGATTTGATAGTGCATACCCCGCAGCGTTCCTTTCTTGTGATTAAAAGACAAGTTGCATTGAGCAACAGTTGGCTTTAACCCGTGTTCTTGAAATTCTTCCATGCAGAAAGTACGAGCGAAAAAGCCTCGATCATCTGGTCGTTGCTCTAAGTCAATAATGAATGCACCTTTGAGCTTGGTTTCTGTAAATTTCATCGTATACAATCCAACTAAATCAAGTGTTTACGGACGACAGAGCATCGCTTAACTAGAGTTAAGGATATATTTTAGGCAAAAGATAGTTATAATTTTTTCCTTTACCTAAAACTTAAACCCCATTTTGTTTTGAACTTGCAATTCAAATCTTGAAATGCTAAGTGGTAGATGCCAATAAAAATTTGGCATAATTTTAGTGAAAAAAGCCTTGCTTACTTTTTCCAGAAGAAGTCTCGATCTATTTGCTGAGTGCGAATCAGATATTCAAGCTGTTTTAACCGAGTGAAGCCTCTAAATAAGAAAATGTCTTCTGTCATATCAATTTGCTTAAACAAATCGTATAACTGCTTGGCTCCCAGTTCGGCATTCCATTCACATTTGAATCCCGGTAGGGTAGTATTAATTTTCTCGAAAGAAACACGATAACTGCGATTATCTGAACCGCTTTCTCCAAAGCTTAATTTGCATCCTTCAAAGACATCAGCGATAATTTCTGCAATTTGTTTCACTCGATAATTTTGAGCAGTGTCGCCTACGTTGAAGATTTGGTTGTGAACAATGTCTCGCGGAGATTCTAGGGTGCAAACAATTGCCTTGCAGATGTCAAGAGCGTGAACCAAGGGCCGCCAAGGTGTCCCGTCGCTGGTCATCTTGATTTCTTTAGTTGTCCAAGCCAGTCCTGCAAGGTTATTTAAAACAATATCAAAACGCATTCTGGGAGAGGCACCAAAAGCGGTGGCATTCCGCATAAAGGTGGGGGAAAAATCGTCATCAGCTAGGGGTTGGACATCCCGTTCTACGAATGTTTTACATTCTGCATAAGCTGTTTGAGGATTGACGGGAGATTCTTCGGTGACATCACCTTCAGTCGCAACGCCATAAACACTGCAAGATGACATATAAACGAAGCGACGCACGCCTGCTGATTTAGCTAAATTAGCAAGGCGAACTGAACCTTTGTGGTTAATGTCGTAGGTGATATTAGGTGAGAGTTGTCCGGCGGGGTCGTTAGAGAGTTCAGCCATGTGAACAATTGCCTCTACACCCTGTAAATCTTCTTCGGTAATCTGCCGCAAATCTTTATTGAGGGTTTTGGCAGTTAGGTCGGTGGCGTTATAGAGCCAGCCTACTTTGTAGAAGCCTGTATCTAAGCCGATAACTTCATGTCCGCGTTGCATCAAGAGGGGGGCTAATAATGAGCCAAGATAGCCTTCGGTTCCAGTGACAAATATTTTCATTGCTGCTAATCCTATACGCTGATTGCTGATTGTAGATGCTGCGGTTGGGGAAGTTGTTCGACAATTGCTTTGCCGATTTCAATTGAAGAAGTCGCAGCTGGGGAAGGAGCGTTGCAAACGTGGACGGAGTTGTTACCTTTGACTATCAAAAAGTCGTCTACTAGCTTGCCATCGTTCATTAAAGCTTGGGCTCGAACTCCGGCGTGGGTGGGAACGAGATCGGCCGCTTGGACTTCAGGAATTAGCTTTTGCAAACTGCGGACAAAGGCGGCTTTGCTGAAGGAGCGAATTATTTCTTGGATGCCTTCGTCAGCGTGTTTGGCTGCTAGTTTCCAGAAGCCAGGGTAGGTCATGACTTCAGCAAAGTCTCGTAGGTCAAAGTCGGTTTTTTTGTAGCCTTCGCGTTTGAGGCTCAAGACCGCATTTGGCCCTGCGTGGACGCTGCCATCGATCATTTTTGTGAAGTGGACACCCAGGAAGGGGAAGTCTGGGTTGGGAACTGGATAAATTAGGGTTTTGACAAGATAGCGTTTTTCTGGAACCAGTTCGTAGTATTCCCCTCGGAAAGGGACGATTTTAGCTTGGGGATCGACTTGGGAAAGTTTGGCAATGCGATCGCTATGCAGTCCGGCACAGTTTATCGTGCAGCGCGTCTCATAGATACCATTGTTGGTTTCAATTACCTGAGTATCGCCTTTTCCAATAATTTTTTCAACTTTGGTATTTAGACGAAGCTCTCCACCCTGCAACTCGATCAACTCAGCATATTTCCGAGCCACCTGCTTATAGTCGGCAATTCCAGTTGTATAAACTCGAATTCCCGCCACGCAGTTGACATGAGGTTCAATTTCTTTGACTTCTGAAGCGCTAATCTTAGTAACTTTCAGTCCGTTTTCTAAGCCGCGTTTGTAAAGATTTTCTAGTCGCGGCAGTTCTTTTTCTTCTGTCGCAACAATTACCTTGCCGCAAATTTCATGAGCAATGTCATACTCTTGGCAGAATTCCACCATTGAGCGACAACCGTCTCGGCAAAACTTAGCTTTGAAACTCCCTGGCTTGTAGTAAATGCCAGAGTGAATAACACCGCTGTTATTGCCAGTCTGGTGATATGCCCATTTGCTTTCTTTTTCTAGCACTACAATGCGAGCGTTTGGATAGCGTTTGCCCAATGCCATGCCAGTCGAAAGACCAACAATTCCCCCCCCGATGATTGCAAAGTCATACATGGTATTTTTGCACCTGAAACTAAGATGATTGAGAACTATTTAAGAAGTTATAAAGTTTCAGGTATGAGTCATAAATACCTTGACCGCTCTTAACTTCCAACTCCTAACTCCTAACTATTTTACTGCCACACCTTCCAAGGTGCTTTATCACTTTTCCAAAGTTCTTCAAGATAGGTTTTATCACGTAAAGTATCCATCGGCTGCCAAAAACCAGGATGTTTGTAAGCAGCTAGCTGTCCAGAGTCAGCTAGTTTTTCTAATGGCTCTTTTTCCCAAACTGTGGAGTCGCCTCCAATGTAGTCAATTACTTCTGGCTCCAGAACAAAATAACCACCATTTATCCAGGCTCCCTCTCCGTCTTGCTTTTCTCTGAAGCTGATGATTTTATCTTGTTCTTCTCCCAGAGAAAGCGCTCCAAAGCGTCCAGCCGGACGGGTTGCAGTCAATGTTCCTAAAGTCTTTTGTTCTTTGTGAAACTCAATTAATTCTTTAATATTTACACTGCTGACACCATCTCCATAGGTGAAGCAGAAGGTTTCATTGCCAATATGCTCTCTTACTCGCTTCAGCCGTCCACCAGTCATGGAATTTTCACCTGTATCTACCAATGTGACTCGCCAAGGTTCAGCATATCCGCTATGAACATTCATTTGGTTAAACCGCATATCAAAAGTGACATCGGACATATGCAAGAAGTAGTTGGCAAAATACTCCTTGATTATGTAACCTTTATAACCGCAGCAGATAATGAAGTCATTAATCCCATAGGCAGAGTATGTCTTCATAATGTGCCACAGTATGGGTCTACCACCGATTTCAACCATAGGTTTTGGTTTAATAGTGGTTTCTTCACTTAAACGAGTACCAAGTCCTCCAGCTAGTATCACTGCTTTCATGTATCACCTCATATTTCTCAGGGTTATCTCTAACTTTGGATAGATACACTAGCCCCGCAATTATCTGAGTAAGGTGTGAGGTTAGTTTTCCATGTCACAATTCTAGTGGAAACTCTACAAATGACTGTAAAAATAACGTAAACTACTTACGTATAAATGTGAAGACTTGAAAAAGTTTTTGTAAATACCCTGATATTTTCCTGAATAATATAGTTGTACTTGTAAGTATAATCTCTCATTCTAAAGAAACCCTTGAGAATGAACTAAGCATCATTGGTCTTGAAGTATCGATATTTACTAGAGTATACTGAAGCGTTTTTAAGCACATTTTTGCTGCATATCAAGTTATAGGCTTTATTTTTGAGACGCTAGATACAAATCCCCCTTCGCCACCCTTAATAAGGGAGACAAAAAGGGGAGAGTATAGCAATCCTATTTGAGTTGTGACCCAGCCCTCCAGATACCCGACTTCTCTAAGAAATCGGGTATCTCGCCTTCACGAATCATTTAGGACTGCTATAGCATCACCAAAAGTAATTAGTAGTACCTTCCTTGGTACGCAGCGCTTACTAATGAGTAGTAGAATGCTTTAAATAGCTACTTTTGAACTATTTTCGGGCAAAAATTTTCTTTTTTATCAGGCTTCTAGCTCGTCTTGCTTCTCTGCTCACACGCTGCATTAAACTTGGAGTTGTACTGCCATAATAATATCTTTCTAAAACAAGGCTATCAGATTGGGAATCCCTCAAAATAAAATTGGGATGTTTGAGCGGAAATGACATGGCTTCAACAGGCATATTAGCCCGCCAATCATAAATATCTCTGGTATGCGTTGATGTTAGACCAAAGCCAATATTGGAAACTAAATTAACATTAGGCACAACGTACAATCCCTGTTGCAACCAGCAGGAAAGTACCCATTGATAATCCCAAGTATCTTTACGGTTTTCGTGGACAGCTCGAAATACGTTACTCCACCAATCTACAGCACGAGAATCTGATAATATATCCATCAACCATCCCTGATCTCGGACTTCTGGCCAGAGCTTCATTTCCAGATCCATATGTTGCCATGCTCGTCGCCAAGATGCCCATCCCCACAAATTAGGGAAGAGAGAATAATAGTAGCTGTAATCTGTCCGAGTGCTTCCCTTGAGGAAGTTACTGCCGCTAATTCCCATAATTTTCGGCTCATCTCGGTAATATTCGAGAATTTCTTCACAGAACCGAAAGAAACTGGGATGAGGTACGCAGTCATCTTCTAGGATAATTGCCTCTTCTACATTCTGGAATATCCAGTTTAAGCCACTGTAAATGCGATCTTTAGCGCTAAGAAAAGTATCAGAGTAATTTTTTAGAATTTCGCAGTCCCAATCAACACGTTCAATAATTGCACGAGCCTCTGCATTTAGTTCAGCTTGGTCTGGTTTGTTAGCTGGGGAAATATTAGAGACTACTAAGAGCTTGGGTGGTTTTGCTTGACGGATTGCTTCAAATACCTTTTGGGTGGTATCGGGGCGCTTGAAGATGAAAATAGCAACTGGTGTTTTTAGGTGCCAATCAGCCATTAAGTTACCCCTTTGCGATCGCAGTAGATGTCATCGTCTAGTTTGACACGCTTGAACGCCGTCACCATTAACATTTCACAGTTTTAGCAAAATTCAGCCAGAATGCTATTGTAAATTTTTTCTAACTTTTCTGTATTGCGTTTTAAATTAAACTCTTGTTCTACGCGGTTGCGCCCAGCCATAGCAAAACGTTTTCTCAAGGAGGAATCTCCTAGCAGAGTTAAGATACGTTTAGCCATAGCTTCCCAATCTTTTTCTGGCACTAAGAAACCCGTTTCTCCATGAACTACAGCTTCTGGGATACCAGCATGAATAGAAGCTACAACAGGTAAACCCATTGCTGCGGCTTCATTGACAACATTAGGTAAGCCTTCAGAATCTCCTGTGGTAGCTGTGATGCTAGGCGCACAGAGCAAAAAAGCTCGATTCATCCACTCTTTAACAACGTCGTGCGATCGCGATCCTAAAAAACTGTAACGTTTTAAGGAACTCTTAGCTAGTTCTTCCAAAGTGGCACGCAGTGAACCATCTCCAATCATTACTAACTCGACTTCAGGCATTATTGCCTGCACCTGCGACATGGCCCGGATGAGATATTCGCAACCCTTTTTTTCCACCAAGCGTCCCACAAATAGCACTATTGGCTCACGCACCACCTTAGGATCTGGGGTGAATTTATCAACATTCACCCCAGTATAGAGGACTACAGCTTTTTCTGGCGGACATCCTTTTTCTATTAATTGGGAACGGATAAAATCAGAGACAGCAATGCAATACCGAGCTTCTTTAAATAGCTGCTGACGTTTGCTTACGTAAAAATCTCTGTAAAACTGACCTCGCTTAAAAAAGAAATCAAGCATTTCGACGCGCCCTTGCTTGATTTCACTGGCTTGCATTCCTGTGATGTCGTTTCCCCGAAAAGTTACCAGCAGAGGAATCCCCAATTTTTCAGCTAACAAGAGTCCCCAAATTCCGTCAAGGCCAAAGTGAGCGTGCATTATGCAAGGAGATAAATCTTGCATAAACTTAAACCATTTAGGATGAACAATGCCACCTATTTTAAAAGCGGTTTTCCAAATCCCCGGACGCGAGACTAAATCGCTGAGTGTGATGCTTCTTTCCTGGGGAATAAGGAATTTAGATTCCGGAGTTCGTGAAGTACCAACGTAGAATCCTGTATAGGATGAAAGACTTTCTACTTGAGTTGGGATAAAGGTTTCCGAGTAAGGAAGCAGTTTATCCCGATACATGATGATTTTTTTCATTACTTAGTTATCCTTCGCAGGCTTTGTTGCCTGGGGCTATACAAATAATGTCGTGGCTAGCAGGCTTCCTTTCTCTGTACAAGGCGACTCGTCAGGTGTTTTCGCTTTCAGGTTCCTATCAATTGGATTTTGCGCTACTTTTATTTATTAGCAATGGCTCAAATTTGGCTGTTTTTTTTCGACAACTGGAGACTGAGAAGCTAAATAATGCTGTTTCCAAATATACAAAGGGCTGAAAAGCGTACTTAAAAATAGCTGCATTTCGCAAGCTGCAATGTTATCGGTATTGAGAATGCGGTAATTTTTGATGAAGTGGAGAATTACTTTGCGGAGGTCGCTTGCTATGTAGAAGGGGATAATCAAGGGCCTTTGCCAAGGTTTAAAGGCGATCATCCGAATATGGTGCCGACCAATACCAGCGCCCCGACACAAATCCATCAAATACTGTCTTTCTAAACGCCATTTTGGTATTTGATGGTAAATGCACATTTCCGGATTATGCCAAATTTCCCAACCTTGCCGCTTCAGGTATGAAAGTGCTTCTATGTCTTCACTTTTTACTGTTAAAGATGTACCAACAGGCCCTTTTAGAAACAGACGATTAGGAACACTTTCTAACCAGGCTTGTTTGCGAATCACCATTCCCGCACCAGGGGGAAGTACACGGTCATAGCGGAATGGTTTGTCACCACGATCTACGATAGCCATAATTGGAGCTATTTTGTTGAAGTTTTCTGGCGGAGCGACTTCAAATTCTCCGCGAATTTCACTTCCATAAGCTCCGGCATTTGGATGCGCTATCCCGAAGGAATAAGCTGCTGCAACCCAGTTGGGAGTCGGCAAATTATCATCATCAATAAAACCTATAAAGGTGCCTTTGGCTTCTTTTATTGTGCGTTGTCGTGCAACTGCTGCTCCTTGCTCAGGTTCAAAGTAATACTTGAGGGGATAAGCTTTAGGCCAATTTGCTTGATATCCTTGAATAATCTGAGCTGTGTTGTCAGTGCTGTTATTGTCAACAATTACAATTTCCCAGTTTATCTGCTCTATATTAATTTGCGATCGCAATCTCTCTAAAACATCTGGGAGACGCTTTTGGGCGTTATACGCTCGAATAGCTACGGTAAAGTCAACCATTATTTTCACCTGTGGTGCTAGTGGTGGTAGATGCCATATTACGGCGGTATATTTTTAGGTTCTGGTATAAACCAAACTGAACAACTAGGCAGTATCTAATTTTTACCTACACTAGAGCTAGTGGTTTTTCCTACTGAACCTTGATCGATCCCCTTAGCTTTGGCGCTGGGTATTATCCTAGAACGATTCAAGTTTTGCGTCGTTGCGAGAACTTTACTGGCGATCGCTCTCACAAAGCCATTGCGAAAACGTATCCCTCTATAGTAGCTATTCAGCTCAGGCAATGCGTAAATATGCTTAGTATATTACTAGGGGTTTAAACGCAGAATGCGATCGCAGTTGATTTAGGCATAATAATCAATACATCATATTTTTGCTATTAAAGATTAGTAATTTTATATAATCTTTAAATTTGCAGGTATTTTGGTTGATATTGTAAATTTTTAATAAACCTAGAGTAAGTCCAATTGGGTTTTTAAAACTGGCTATTGGCAAGAGTTTCCTCTTCTAACATCCTTGCCTCCACAATGGTATAACTCTTACACCAGTATAAGGTAGAACTATATTCAGGCTAAAGTGCTACCTCAGTAGAATCATCAGTCGAAGGGAGCAAAAGCGATCGCTTTGTAGGGATTTAGCATTTACTACGAGATTGACTAATAATACCTTCAGAATTGGGGATTAAGAATTGAAAACAGGCAATTCTGGCTCTTTCCCAATCCCCAATCCCCAATCCCTAGTTCAGTACCCAGTTCACCAAAGTACGAACGCCGTAACCCGTAGCACCAGCATTGTTAACGCCGTTTTCCTTATCCGCCCAAACCGGGCCGGCAATGTCTAGGTGCGCCCAAGGAGTTTCCTTGACGAACTCCTTCAGGAATAAAGCCGCAGTAATCGAACCACCTGGACGAGGGCCAGTATTCTTCATATCGGCAATCTGCGACTTGAGTCCTTCAAAGTATTTCTCTTCCATAGGCATCCGCCACAGCTTTTCCCCAGCCATTTCCGAAGCCTTCAGCAACTCGTTGGCAACTGCATCGTCTGGACTCCACAACCCAGCAATATCGTCGCCCAGTGCAATTACGCAGGCACCTGTAAGTGTAGCTAAGTCAACAATAGCGTCAACGCCCAACTTTTCCGTAAATACCAGTGCATCCGCCAAAGTCAATCGACCTTCGGCATCGGTATTGTTAACTTCAATCGTTTTGCCGTTGGAAGCTTTGAGGACATCGCCTGGGTGCATAGCGTGACCGCTAATCATATTCTCAGTCACAGCAGAGATAAAGTGGACTTCCACATCTGGCTTCAACTGACCGATAGCCTTAGCAGCGCCAAGCGTGGCGGCACCACCACCCATATCCATCTTCATAGTCTCGATGCCGCTGCCAGCACCTTTAATGTTAAGACCGCCAGAATCGAAGGTAAGACCTTTGCCGACAATTGCCAATTTCCGGCGGGGCGTTCCTTCTGGTTTGTAGGTGAGGTGGATGAACTTGGGGGGCATATCGGAAGCTTTAGCAACAGCTAAAAATGCCCCCATGCCAAGCTGTTCACACTCTTGTTGTTCCAGAATTTCTAATTGTAGACCGTGTTCTGCTGCGATCGCTTGTGCAGTTTCGGCCATAGTTATCGGCGTACACTCATTCGCTGGTGCTGCTACCAGTTCCCGCGCCAGAATCACGCCATCAGCGATCGCTTTAGCGCGATTAATTGCCGACTCTTGACCGGGCAAAGAGAGTAAATCAACACGTTCTAGCTGCACATCTTTGTCTTCCGGTTCAGACTTAAACCGATTATCCTTATGTAAAGCTAAGAGAATGCCTTGCGCGATCGCACTCGCACTCGCCTCTGCATCCTGATTCCACACTGGCAGACTAACCCCCAGAGTTTTGCACTTTTCCTTTCTCGCTAACCGGGCAACAACAGCACCAGCCCGCCGCCAAGTTTCCAGCTTCAAAGCCTCTGGTTTACCCAATCCCACCAACATAATTTTGCGGATAGGGCTACTTCCACCAACGCGAGTTACAGCGCTACTGCCTTCTTTTCCCTTAAATTCCGTCTCTTCAATCAATTCCTTGATAGTCCCGGCGAGTTTTTCATCCAGCGCCGCCAAATCGCCAGTTATCTCCAATCCGTCCTCAAATAGCCCAACAGCGAGGGCATCCCCAGACCAGTCCAAACGTGGCGTATCAGTCGATCGAAATTCCATTCCTGTGTTCTGCTGATTGTTTACCTGTATTAGTTACCAGTATCGATCAAAATCAAAAGCCAGGTTTTTGTAACGTTCCCTTACAGGGTTGCCCCAAGTCAGGTAATTTTCGCCAGAGTATCAGCTAACTCGGAAACTTTGATTAAAATGCTAGAGTCTCAGGGAATTTGATTCAGACGTGGCGGAAAAGAAGCGATGTTGAAGCAGCGGAAAACCCAAATTTCTCTGGCTGTAGGGGCAGGATTACTTGCCCTAGTAGCTGGGGCAACTCTGTCAGTACCACAATTGACCAGTTTGTTAGGGAAATTGATGGTTAATATTCAGCCTCAGGAGCAGTCAAGCCAGAATCAGGGGAGCCAATCTGCTCCTTCGGTTTTGCCATTAGCGTCGCTCCCGGCAGCGCAGCGGGAAGCACAACTCGAAGCGATCGCCTCCAGCAATCAATCCATCGAGCGTAACCGCGCCCGTTATCTTTTGGCTAGCGATTTGATTGACTCTAAGCAAGGGAAAAAGGCGCTCAAACTGCTGGAAGGATTAGAGTCAGACTATCCAGTTATGGCACCCTATATTGCCTTAAAACGCGCTCAAGCTTACGAACTGGCTGGTGACACTCAAGCGCAGACGACTAGGCAGAATTTAGTCAAACAGTATCCCGACTCACCAGCAGCAGCCGAAGCACTGTATGTGTTGGGTAAAAAGAATCCGAAATATTGGGACAGTGCGATCGCATCCTTCCCCAGCCATCCCCGCACCGTGGAAATTGTGCGTACTAGGTTGAGCAAAAATCCCAATCAGCCGCAGTTGCTCTTAATGCTAGTAAAATACACTGGGAAGGAGCCGGGAATTCTTGCCGTACAAGATCGGCTAGTTACTCTGAATGCTGCTGCCAAGAAACAAGGCACAACCCTGCTAAAACCCGAAGATTGGGAAGCGATCGCATTTAACTACTGGGAAAACCGCAGTTATGAAAAAGCCAGCATCGCCTATGTTCGCGCACCCCAAACTGCCCGCAACGCTTATCGCACCGCCAGAGGACTACAACTTTCCGGCAAAACACTAGAAGCCAGAATTGCCTACTCATCCTTAATTTCTAAATTCCCCGATGCCGAAGAAACCGGACTCGGCTTGCGGCGTTTGGCAGAATTAGTCAAACCCCTAGAAGCATTACCCTATCTAGATCGCGTTATCAGCAACTTTCCCGACGAAGCAGGTGAAGCACTCCTGGCCAAGTCCAAAATCCTCGAACAACTGGGAAGCTCTCAATCAGCCTCCGACGCGAGGCAATTGATGCTAACTAAATATGCCAGTTCCGACATAGCCGCAGAATATCGGTGGAAAGTAGCTCAACAACAGGCACAGCTAGGCGATTTCCGGGAAGCCTGGAAATGGGCGCAACCCATCACAATCAACAATCCCGATAACATTTTGGCTCCCAGGGCCGGCTTTTGGGTCGGCAAATGGGCAACTAAGTTGGGGAAACAGCAGGAAGCGAAAGCAGCTTTTGAACACGTACTAGCTAAGTATCCCCAATCCTACTATGCGTGGCGTTCTGCCGTCTTATTAGGCTGGGATGTGGGAGACTTTACCACCGTGCGTCAGTTGTCCCCGGAAGTAGTGCGACCCATCGAACACCCAGTCCTACCTGCTGGCTCCGAAAAGTTAAAAGAGTTGTACCAGCTAGGTCAACACCGGGATGCTTGGATGCTTTGGCAAGCCGAATTCCAAAACCGGATGCAGCCCACCGTTGCCGAACAATTTACTGAAGGCATCATGCAGCTAGGATTAGGCAACTACCTGAAGGGAATCTCTTATATTTCTACTCTCGAAGACCGTGAAACACCCGCCGAACTGGAGGAATACAAAGCTTTCAGGCAACAACCCGTTTACTGGCACAGTCTCTATCCTTTCCCATATCTGGAAATTATCGAAAGCTGGGCGCAACAGCGTCAGCTCAATCCTCTACTCGTAACAGCTTTAATTCGTCAGGAGTCGCGCTTTGAAAGTAAAATCCGTTCTGTTGCTGGTGCCGTTGGTTTAATGCAAGTGATGCCAGGAACAGGTAAGTGGGTTGCCGAAAAAATTGGAATTAAGCAATTTAATACGGAAAATCCCAACGATAACGTAAAATTGGGAACTTGGTTTCTTGACTTTACCCACAAGGAATATAACAACAACTCCCTGTTAGCCGTTGCTAGTTACAATGCCGGCCCTGGTAATGTCTCGAAATGGCTTAAGCAAAAAGGGTCTATCGATCCAGATGAATTTGTCGAAGAAATACCTTTTGATGAAACAAAGGGTTATGTCAGACAAGTTTTTGGTAACTATTGGAATTATCTGAGGTTGTATAATCCAGAAGTTTCTAAGTTAGTAGAAAAACACTCAGGCGTTCAGATACTGCGCTAAACAATTAAAGATAAAAAATTCAAGGGTGAATGTAGGGACATGGTATTACTAGGTATTACCATGTCCCTATTTTTCGGTTAGTGTTGTGAACCTCCAAGCTCCCCCAAGAAGGTTTAAAAAGGGGCTTTTAGAAGTATCACCCTCATTTTCATAGAGTACAGGTGCGTCCATCGCGAAGCTAGAGGGATCAGCCCTTAACCGTACAGTATTGTTTGCCTACAGCATGACACTTTCTTAAAAGTCACACATCACGTAACCATAGATTTTAATCTGTGGTAATTTATCGATTCTGGTAAAAACTGTTAGTCTTAATTTTTTTTAACAAGAAATTTAGGAGGACACCACTTTTGACAGAGGCTTGTTACCAATATTTTGCCTAGAGCAGCTTAATGCAATGTTTTGTAATCGGTTTCTCACTTAAATCGATTATCCTGGTTTAAAGAGTGTTCCATGCCTTCGGCTATGTGCCAGCAGCCGTAGCACAGAGATCATTAATTCACATTTGCCAGCTAATTTACAGCGTTCTGCACTTGTGTTTTTTGGCTAATTGTGCATAAAAAGCTGCTGAAGCAAGCACAAGCTATTCTTATTCAGAGTCTGAGGTTTTTCCAATCCACAGGATGATTTTGCGAATAGGGCTATCGACACCCAGCCGCATTATGGCATTGCGGACTTGTTGGGCTTTCAATTTAGTTTCTGGAATCAGTTCCTGCAAGGTACTACTGAGGTTTTCAGGCAGCTGTGTCACATTTCCGGTCAATTCCACCGCCTTTTTTTACAATCCAATTGCTAGGGCATCTCCCAAGAAAAATCAAACGCGGCGGAGCAGTAGCGTTAAATTTCAGCGTTTTGTTAATCAAGGATATTTGTGAGTGTTAGTCAGCGATCGCATAATCGCAAAAAGGCTCACCTTGGAGGTAAGAGGACTGGTTCAAAGCTTGACAAAGGGATAGCACTAACAACCACCGAATCCCAAAAAAGAGAGATGGATGTCCGTCGCACGGAGGTTATATGAGAAGGTCACGTCCTATTTTTGCCCGGAAAAACTCGCGTCTGGTTTTTTCGCGAGCCAACCAATCAAGAAGGAAAAATCAAGTCGTCCTAGCTGCCGTTGCGGGATTAAGTGCCTTGGTGATTGGCACAACCATGTTACCCAAGAAGTATAGCGGCTGGCTGGAGGGATTGGTCACTTGGGTTCCTTTCCAGGTGCAAAACAGCTTGTTAATGCGGGAAAATGACGACTCAGCTGTTGCCCGTTTAGTATCGCTACCAGCAAAAGAGCGGACATCGCAACTAGAAGCGATCGCTAACGGAAAATTATCTCTTGACCGCAGTCGCGCCCGTTATATGTTGGCTAGCGATGCAATTGCTGCAAAGCAAGGTGAAAAGGCACTCTCCCACTTAAAAGCCCTAGAGCATCAATATCCGGTTTTATCGGGACATATTCTCCTCAAACGAGCGCAAGCTTACGAGCTTACTGGCGACAAAGGTAAAGCCAAACAAACTTGGGAAGAGTTGGCACGCCATTCTAAAGAACCCGTGGCAGCTGAAGCTTTATATGCACTAGGGAAGACAGATAAAGAATATTGGCAGCAAGCAATTGAGGAATTCGAGAGCCATCCTCGCACCCTGGAAATAGCACGCTCTTTGCTCAAAGAAAATCCCAATCAGCCGGAATTGATGCTGTTGCTGGCGAGATACGCCTTTGACACACCCTCCATTACCTCCGTGCTAGACAAGTTAGTTGGTTATCCGGACGCGATCAAGCCGGAAGACTGGGAAGCGATCGCTCTAGCCTACTGGGGAAACCGGAAATACGGTCAAGCCAGCGCCGCTTATGCTAACGCCCCTCGCACACCCAAGAACGCCTACCTCGCCGCTAGGGGACTCCAGCTAGCCGAAAAGAAACCACAAGCAGTCCGCGCCTATAAACAAATGGTGCAGGACTTCCCCAAAGCCGAAGAAACCGCAACAGCTCTGATCCAAATTGCCAAAATGGGCCCCGCGATAGAAGCGGTACCTTATCTCGACCAAGTTATTAATCAATTCCCCGATCGAGCTGGCGAAGCACTGGTATTAGAAGCTTCCGTTCTCGATAGTCTCAAAAGTTCCGAGGGAGCCGCCCAAGCTCGTGAATTGCTACTAACCAAGTATGGCGATTCCGAGGCGGCGGCACAATATCGGTGGAAAATGGCTCAAGCGAGGGCAAATGCCAAAGATTACCAAAGCGCCTGGAAATGGGCAAAACAAATTGCCACCGAAAATCCTGATAGCGAGTTAGGTCGTCAAGCCACCTTTTGGACGGGTAAATGGGCTAAAAAGCTGGGAAAACAGCAGGAGGCGAAACAGGCCTTTGAGCAGGTGGTAACTAAGTACCCACAGTCTTACTATGCGTGGCGGTCTGCTGTGCATCTGGGCTGGGATGCGGGAGATTTTTCCACAGTACGCAAGCTAGATCCTAAAGTAAATTGGCCTGCCAAGCGACCAGTTCTACCTGTAGGTTCTGCGACTTTACAAGAACTTTACCAGCTGGGTCAAGACAAAGATGCTTGGGCAATCTGGCAAGCGGAATACAAAAACCGGATCAAGCCAAGTGTGGCAGAACAATTTACCGATGGTTTAATCAGACTCGCCAAAGGCGATCGCCTTCAAGGAATCTCTAAAATATCTAGTCTGGAAGACCGCGAAACACCTGAAGAACAAGCCCAGTACGAAACTTTACGGCAACAGAAGGCTTACTGGCAAGCTCTCTATCCCTTGCCTTATATCGAAACCATTGAAACGTGGTCTTCCAAGCATCAACTCAATCCCCTGCTCGTCCTCTCTGTGATCCGCCAAGAGTCAAGGTTTGAGCCAAAAATTCGTTCTGCTGCTGGTGCGATGGGCTTGATGCAGATAATACCAGTAACAGGTAAATCGGTTGCCGAAAAAATGGGAGTTAAGCAATATAAACTTGACAACCCCAAAGACAATATCAAATTAGGCACCTGGGCTTTGGATGAAATGCACGATCGCTACAAGAATAATTCCCTCTACGCGATCGCTAGTTACAATGCTGGTTCCACTAATATATCCAAGTGGCTGGGCGAAAGAAGTTTCAGCGATCCAGACGAATTTGTGGAAAATATCCCCTTTGAAGAAACCCAAGGCTACGTCAAAAACGTCTTTGGCAACTACTGGAACTACCTGCGCCTGTACAATCCAGAAGTTTCCAACCAAGTAGCAAAATACGCCGATGGTCAGCCCACCGCGCTAAAAAAATAAAAAATCGGGACTGGGTTAGCACCTTCTCAATCACGGTTTTCCCCATTTTTTAATCACCCAGACAGCAAGACATAGATAAAATAGTCAACAAATACTGAAACCAACCCCTTGACCGATGACGCTTCCTTCCGAAGTCGATACCGCACTCCCGCCAGACTTAGAATTGGCAACTTCACCCGAAGATGAATATCTCGATGAACTCCCTGCTGACGTCGAAATGTCCCTGTTTGACCATCTGGAAGAGTTGCGGCGGCGGATTTTCTATGCGCTGATTGCTGTTGTTGTTGGTGTTGCAGGTTGTTTCCTGTTTGTCAAGCAAATCGTCCGCTTATTGGAAATCCCGGCGCAGGGAGTTAAGTTTCTCCAACTTGCACCAGGAGAATACTTTTTTGTCTCTATCAAAGTCGCTGGTTACAGTGGCTTGCTAGTCGCCAGTCCTTTTATCCTCTACCAGATTATCCAGTTTGTTCTACCAGGGCTAACTCGCCGCGAAAGTCGCTTAATAGGGCCAGTTGTCTTGGGGTCAAGCTTTCTGTTTGTGACTGGTCTGTTTTTCGCTTATGTAGCACTTATTCCCGCGGCGTTGAATTTTTTCATCAGCTACGGTGCAGATGTCGTAGAACAACTATGGTCAATTGACAAGTATTTTGAGTTTGTGCTGCTATTGATGTTTAGCACTGGCTTGGCGTTTCAAATTCCCATAATCCAGTTATTGTTGGGCTTTTTGGGAATTGTCACTTCAGCGCAAATGTTTTCTGGTTGGCGGCTGGTGATTCTGGGAGCAACTGTATTGGGTGCGGTGCTGACACCTTCCACCGACCCGCTTACCCAAAGTCTTCTCGCTGGTGCGGTGCTGGGTCTTTACTTCGGCGGTATCGGTTTGGTAAAGCTGTTAGGGCGCTAAGATATTTTCTCGTTCCCAGTTTCTCAGAGTATCCATTCGGAAGCGCGATCGCCCAAATCTAGGGGAATGCTTACCGCTTTGCCTAGACGAGGGCGATCGCGTGTCTGTTCAATATACTCTTGCACCGTTGATGCTCCACCCCAAGCATGGAGATAACCAGCGACAGTCTCCAGGTGCGCTATGTACTCCGCCTCTGAAAGCGGAAAAGACACCTGCTCTAAATATTTCCACATCACCTGAACAAAAATCTTGTTCTGAACCCGCCTAATCTGGATATCGTATGAGCGCCCCCACTTGGAAAGCAGCAGTTGCTGAAGGTCTTGTCCTGTCATAATTTTTTATTGTTATAAATTTTATTCACATATCGTCATAAAGGAAGCGGTTCTTAAAATTATGATACGGTGCAAAAGAATGTAATAATACCCTAAGCAAGGCTGTAAACCTTTCCACAAAAGGGTTTGTGGCGACCCTGAGTAGTGGTTGTTTGATATACATTTATTAGTCAGGGTTTAACAAATTCGGGGATATTTCCCCAAATTGTTTACATAGCTATACACTGAAGACGAAATCATGGCTCAAATTTCTGGATCAGCAGACGTTCCCGATATGGGACGTCGCCAATTTATGAACTTGTTAACTTTTGGTGCCATTACAGGAACAGCACTGGGCGCACTATATCCGGTTGTCAAGTATTTTATCCCGCCGTCGAGCGGTACAGGAGGCGGTGGTCTAACTGCTAAGGATGCCATCGGCAACGACATCATTGTGAGCGACTTTTTGGCGAATCACAATCCGGGCGATCGCAGCTTAGTTCAGGGCTTCAGAGGCGACCCCACCTACATTGTGGTGACAGAAGACAAACAAATCGAGAATTACGGTTTAAACGCCGTTTGCACCCACTTAGGCTGCGTAGTTCCCTGGAACTCCGGCGAAAACAGGTTTATTTGTCCCTGTCATGGTTCCCAGTATGACAACACTGGCAAAGTAGTCCGGGGCCCAGCACCCTTGTCCTTGGGACTGGTTCACGCCGCAGTCGTTGAAGACAAAGTTACTTTAACGCCCTGGACAGAAACCGACTTCCGTACTGGCGAAAACCCCTGGTGGACATAGGGATTTTAGATTTTAGATTGAGTCTGAAATCTAAAATCCATGTATCCACGCATCCAAAATTGTTTGAAATTGACACTTCCTACCCCTCCTTAATAGATGAGAAAAGCTTCTTTTGCGGCGATGTGTAAATTAGGCAAGCGGGTAATTGCTAAAAGCATCCTGGTGGCGATCGCCACCCTATCATTATTCTTCGCAAGCGATCGCGTCCTTCCCCAGTCAGCTAGCGCCTACCCCTTCTGGGCCCAGCAAACCTATCCGGAAACCCCCCGCGAACCCACCGGGCGGATCGTCTGCGCCAACTGTCACCTTGGTGCGAAATCCACCAAAGTGGAAGTTCCTCAATCAGTTCTGCCAGACACCGTATTTGAAGCCGTAGTCAAAATCCCCTACGACACCAACATACAGCAAGTGCAAGGTGATGGCAGCAAAGGCCCCCTGAACGTGGGTGCCGTATTGATGTTACCCGAAGGCTTTAAGATTGCCCCAGAAGACAGAATTCCCGAAGAAATGAAGGAAAAAGTCGGGGAACTTTACTTCCAATCCTATAACGAAGACAAAGAAAACATCGTTATCGTTGGCCCCATCTCCGGCGATCAATACCAGGAAATTGTCTTCCCAGTTCTTTCTCCCAACCCAGAAACCGAAAAAGGAGTTTACTTCGGTAAATACTCCATTCATGTCGGCGGAAACCGGGGACGGGGACAAGTTTACCCGACTGGCGAAAAGAGCAACAACGCTGTCTATAACGCTTCTGTCGCTGGTAGAATCACCTCTATTGCCCAAGCAGAAGAAGGCGGCTCCCAAGTCACCATTCAGCCAGCAGAAGGCAATGCCGTTGTTGAGACAATTCCCGCAGGCCCTGATCTAGTCGTTTCCGAAGGGCAAGAAGTCAAAGCAGGCGAAGCTTTAACTAACAATCCTAACGTCGGTGGATTTGGTCAAGTAGACACCGAAATCGTCTTGCAAAGCCCCACCCGCGTCAAGTGGTTGATGGCATTCATCTTCGCCATCATGCTGTCTCAAGTCATGCTAGTGCTGAAGAAGAAGCAAGTAGAAAAAGTGCAAGCCGCAGAAATGAATTTCTAGTTTCTGTGCTGAATAATTGCGTGTAGGACAGGCATTATGCCTGTCTTTTTTTTATTGGGCTTCTAGTTCTTGCCAGTTGGCTATTTTTTGGTCGGGTGAGAGTAAAAGAGCGATCGCAACGAGTAGCCGCTAAACTCAGAGAATTGAATATTGACCCAGATACTCTCTAGAAACACACCAACGGCTTATCAACGCGCTGACAACCGAAACTGTATAATTCGCTTTCGCTAGTAATATTTGCCAATGCAAAGCCGAGGCGAGCAGAAACATTATCATGTAATTCTGCACGTTTAATCAAATTTGTCAATACTTGGGTGGAACCAATTTCCACCACCCGTTTTACACCTTCTGCTGCTAATTGCAGGGTGATTTCTCGCCAGCGAACTGCACCAGTCATTTGCTGACCCAGACGTTCTTTCAAAACTGTGGCATCAACTGCTGGCAAGGGTTCTACATTCGATAAAACAGGAATTTCGGCTGTTTGAAACTCAATAGAATCTAATGCTTGCTGGAATGCGAAGGCAGCTGTCGCCATGAACGCAGAATGAAAAGCACCAGAAAGCTTCAGGGGAACCACACGCTTCGCCTCTACCTGGGATAGTACCAACGCTACAGCAGCTGGAGATCCAGATATTACCAATTGGTCTAAATTATCACTAGCTAGTTCCACATTAGGAGTCTGCTGGATTTGTTGTTCAAGAAGAGCGCGATCGCATCCGATCAACACAGCCATCATCCCACTCGGAGCCTTATCCATTAACTCGGCGCGGCGCTTAATCAGGCGTAACCCCGATTCAAAATCATACACCCCAGCAGCATAAAGAGCGATGTACTCGCCCATACTGTAGCCTGCGACAAAATCGGGTTGGTGTCCCTGCTGCTTCATCAAGTCAGCAAGAATACTCGACACAACATAAATGCAAGGTTGGGTGTAGAAAGTCCGCGATAGCATTGTTTCATTGCTTTGGCAGACTTCCAAAACCGACCAGCCTAAAATTTCCTCTGCCAGCTTAAACTTGGCTTTAGCAGCAGGTATCTTTACTAAATCCAGCCCCATCCCTATCCTTTGGGAACCCTGACCTGGAAATACCCATGCACTCTTTATAGCCATTCTTTCCAAAAAGATAAGGGGTTACTTTTTTGTAAAACAATAATGCAGCCTTTCATTCCAGAAGAGAAAACCAAAGGCTAGTTCTTGAATATAAAACTTTTGACAGGTTACAGATTTTTTAAGTTCCGCACTACCTGATCAACTCAAAACAAGAAACTCTGCGTAGCTTTGCGTACTTTGCTTTAAAACCCTTCTCCTCTTTCTAGACAGAAGATACCTCTCAAGAGGGTTGGCAATATCCCCAAAACTAGCTGATAGTCAAGCTAACATCATCAATGGACGGCATCGCCTAGTAGAGCAAATTCTATGTAACTCAACATCAGTGAGGGGTTTATGAAATCAGTAGTAAGTAGCATTGGCGTTAGCTTGGCAGGATTATACATCATAGGAAGCGTCAGCAGAGAACCCATCCTGAAAGTTGCGATCGCTTCCACTCCTAACCCCATCTCCATAGCCCAAGCTGCTAAACCCTCAAAAGTAGAAATTGCCCTTGACGAAGGAAACTTAACTGAGGCAGTGCCACAAATCGAGACAACTTGGGAAAAGCAATATGAGGATTATTTTCGGGTAGCTTTCCCCGACAAGTCAATAACAGCTAAGGATGTCGCCAATACTTTAGACCGAATCAGCAAGCAAACCGGGAAAAACACTGCCCTGGTTTATGTATTTCCTCGCGAACAACAACTAGAACTCGTGTTGATTACTCCAAAAGGTAAACCAATTCACAAGCGAATTCTAGCAGCTAAACGCGAAGTTTTACTGGAAACAGTTAAAGACTTCCGAAAGAATGTTGTCAACCACTCAATCAAAGGTAGTAAAGACTATTTTCCAGCAGCCCGGCAGCTTCATCAGTGGATTATTGCGCCACTGGAAGCAGACTTAGAAACCAATAACATAGACACCTTAATTTTTTGCATGGGTGTTGGCTTACGCACTATGCCCTTGGCAGCATTTCATGATGGGCAAAAGTTTCTCATAGAAAAATATAGTATTGGACGCATCCCTGCCTTCAAACTGACAGATACCAGATACGCTGACATCAAAAATTCACCAGTTTTGGCAATGGGTGCGTCAAAATTTAAGGAACAAGAACCATTACCTGCCGTGCCAGTAGAGTTATCTGCTATTACACAAAAGCTGCGACGGGGTAAATCGTTTCTCAATCAAGAATTTACTTTGGATAATTTGCAGTCGCAACGCGCTTCTCAGCCATTTAAAATTATTCACCTAGCGACTCATGCTGACTTCCTACCGGGAGTTCCCAGCAACTCCTACGTTCAGTTTTGGGACGAAAAACTGCGGTTGAATCAAATGAAGCACTTAAGCTGGAACAACCCACCAGTAGAACTGTTGGTGTTGAGTGCCTGTAGAACAGCTTTAGGTGATAAAGATGCAGAGTTAGGCTTTGCAGGGTTAGCAGTTAACAGCGGTGTAAAATCAGCTTTAGCTAGTCTGTGGTATGTATCAGATGAAGGAACTCTGGGACTGATGACAGAGTTTTATCGGCATCTAGCTACTGCACCTATTAAAGCAGAAGCGTTGCGACAAGGCCAGATAGCAATGTTGAAAGGGCAGGTACGCATAGAAAATGGTCAATTGCACTCTCCGAGGGGAAATATATCTCTACCGCCAGAACTAGCAGGGCTTGGGAATCAAAATTTATCGCATCCCTATTATTGGGCAGCTTTTACCATAGTTGGTAGCCCGTGGTAAGCAAGGTAATCCTGTAAAAGGTAAAAAAGATAAGTAGGTTTGGTTGAGGAACCTCACCCAACTCTCCTCTCCATAATCGGGTTTGGTTTTATTTTATTACCCCACTTAAACCCACTTGATATTCTTCTTTATTCAGGGCATATATAACCGCTTTTTACTCCGATGCTTTCAGGTTAGGGAGTTAATTTTCTTTGAAACAAACTCTTTTTCAAACTTTAGGCTAAGTTTTTATAATTACCGCTTGCGTATTAATTATCCTCTGAACCACTACTCTAGATAAAGCATCAACATTTTTCCTAGCAAAGCGATCTGTTCAGTAAATAAAATTTTTTTATTGCCCCACAAACGTTCTAAAACTAAGCCATTAATTAAACTTAGTACAAACCAAGCGATCGCTGGATCGGAAATTCCTAAGAAATTAGCGATCGCTTGTTGATAACGCTCATCAATTTGCTGAAAAAATTGAGCTTTTAGTAGTTCTTCGCGGTCTTGATGCTGACAATAATCAACAATAATAAATGCTTGTTTAATAAAGTATTCCTCGTTTTTAACTAGAAATCTACCCAAAGCTTCTACACGCTCTTGCAGGGTTTGCATTCCTTCTAACTGTGCTGCTGCTGTAGTCACATCCTGCTGACTTATCTCTTCTACCAATTGCTCAAACAGAACTTGTTTACTCGGAAAGTAATGATACAGCGTCCCAGTGGAAACCCCTAATCCTTCAGCAATTTGGCGCATGGTGATGGCAGCATAGCCTTTATGAGCAAATAAATCAAAGCACTTACTCAGCAATTCTTTGCGGTATTGGTCACGATTAATAATCTTAGGCATAGAAACAAAAGCGTTACTCAAAGGCGATTTGCACAATCAGACTGTAACGCCCACAGCTAAAATTGACTACTTGACATATTATATCGAACGTATGTTATAAATAAGACCATCAAAGCTAAAGGAGCGTTAAGTATCCGAATATTGCGGTTAGAAGTTAGCCAAATCGCTGCATCCAAGGGCAATCTGGGGCAAAAATCAACCGTGAGGAGACATGAAAAATCCACTTGCAACCGTTTACTGCTATATCGCCGCCTGGAATGAGCGTGAACCTTCCCGCCGAAGAGAGTTAATTCGCCAAGCGTTCGCAGAGGATGCAGTGTACGTAGATCCGTTGAGTAAAGCTCAGGGTTATGACGAGATCGATAAAGCGATCGCTGGCTTCTTTGAGATGCTTCCGGGTACCGCATTTCTGGTTAGCGACGAAATCATCCGACAGAACTCAATTTTGAGCTATAGCTGGAAACTCACGGCTTTCGATGGAAGCACGTTGGTAGAGGGAAGCGATCGCGTACAGCTTGCGGAGGACGGTCGCTACCGCTACGCTATTGGCTTTTACGTAGCTGATCCTGTAGAGACATCTAATAAGGCTAAAACAGCTTTTGAAGCTTATCAAAACTAGATTTTCGACAATGAGGTGAACAAAATGCTTTTCTTTTCAATATGGGGGTTTTTCCTCTGGTTAGTAGTAACAATTCTTGTGAGATTCGCTGGAGATTTTTTATTGAATCCAGACAATTTTATGGTGGTACTGTTGACTTTTGTATTTACAGCCCCCTTAATTGCTGCCGTCACTTATTCTATTTATATCTGGCGAAAGCTTCCAACATCGCAACGTCCTTTAGCTGCCATTTACACCTTATTAACTGGAATGTTTTTGGACGTATTTATTGTCTTGTTTTATCCGGTAATCCTTCCTAATCTCTCGCCCATTGAAATTAGAATTTATTCAGCATTGTTACTATGGGCATATAGCTGGGGATTATTGTCAGGCTTTTTTCCCAAACAGTTAACGGTAACAAGAGAAACACCTTCAGCGTTAAATATCTCTTAGCTAGAGTATGGTAGTAGGTTGGGGAAAAACCTACTACCAATAAATACTACATTATAAGGAAACTTGATATAAATTGGAGATAGCCTTAGTTGAGGGATAGATATGACAACAACAGTCTCGCTAGAAGAATATATCCCAATCCAGATTGAGTATCCAGATGAGGACGGTAAGCCGATGGCGGAAGGTGATGTGCAGTGTAATTACTTGATTTATGCTCGGAGTGCGCTGCGGATTTATTTTCAAAATCGTCCTGATGTATACGTGGCTGGCAATTTATTTATTTACTATGAAAAAGGTAATCCGGAGTCAGTTGTTGCACCGGATACATTTGTCGTTTTTGGAGTAGAAAATAAGGAACGCCGTACTTTCAAAACTTGGGAAGAAAACAATAAAACGCCTGATTTCGTGTTAGAGATAACTTCAAAAACTACCCGTGCCAAAGATCAAGGTGCAAAAAAAGGAATTTACGCTTTTTTGGGAGTAAGTGAGTATTATCAATACGATCCTACAGGGGATTATCTCAATCCCCAAATCCAGGGATTACGCTTAGTTGAAGGTAACTATTTGCCAGTAGCAACAACAACTTTACCGGATGGAACAGTGTCGTTAACCAGTGAAGTTTTGAAGCTGGAGTTGCGGCTGGAATCTGGAGAACTGCACTTTTACGAGCCAGCAACAAATAAAAAACTCCTTACCCATAATGAAGAAGCAGCAGCACGACAACAAGCAGAAGACGCTCGACAGCAAGCAGAAGATGCTCGACAGCAAGCAGAGGAAAAAGCCCAGCGATTAGCCGCTAAACTCAGAGAGTTAAATATTGATCCAGACACTCTCTAAAAATAAAGTGGGCTTGCCAAACCTAATAAAGCCCCCCGGAATTCGGGGGGTTGGGGGTATCTGTATTACAAGGGACGATAAACTCGATAGTTGATTTCGGGGAAGATGTTGTCAATTTCCTCGACTTTTTCTAACCAACCGCTGTCGATTTTACCGATGTTGATGTCATCGTAGAGCTTGTTGAAGCGCATCAGATGCGATCGCGTTCTTCGCACCGCATACGGTACCATCGTCCCAGTACGCATAATAAAGGCCCAGTCAGAAGATTGCGCCAGCAGCAATTCTCGCGCCGCTTGGTTCAGCGCTTTCCACTCCAGTTCATCAGCAGGTTCCCGTCGCCCTAACTCAATCATCCGTTCTGCTGCTTTATGCAAATGCGGATAAATCCAAGCATTAGTCTCATTCAACCAATACTCATGGAAACCTTTGTAACCCCAACTCGACTGAGAAGGACGACACACTTGCTGGGTCGGGTTGGCGCGTAAATAATCTGCCAAATGCGTCATCTGATACGTACTTTGGTCATACCAAGACTTGCGGAACAGATAATCTATAAACCACGGGCCTTCATACCACCAGTGGCCAAATAACTCTGCATCGTAGGGCGAGACGATAATTGGCGGACGCTGCATAATGTGGTGCAAGTGTTCGACTTGCCGCTCCCGATTATACGTAAAGTTGGCGGCGTGTTCAGCAGCCTTTTCCCGCGCCCAGTAAGGGTCATAAAGTTGCTTATCGCCCAACCCTAAACCACGCCCAGTAATCTTGTGATATTTGATGCCCGTATTCTTTCGCTGGCCATTGGGCATGATGTAGGGCTTGATGTATTCATATTCTGCTTCCCAGCCCAAATCCTTGTAAAATTCCCGATATTCCGCCGCACCGGGATAGCCTACTTCCGAAGACCAAACCTGTTGGGAAGACTCGTGATCTCGACCGAAGGCAGCAACTCCGGTTTCTGTAAAGATGGGGGCATAGGAGCCAAAGCGGGGGCGAGGACGGGCGTAGAGAATGCCATGCCCATCAGTGAGGAAGTAGCGCAAGCCCGCATCGGCTAACATCCGCTCTAATCCTTCATAGTAGGCGCATTCTGGCAACCAAATCCCTTTGGGAGGACGACCAAAGGTTTGCTCGTAGTGTTCTACTGCTACCTGAATTTGCGCCCAGACTGCTTGGGGATACATCTTCATCAGCGGCATATACCCGTGAGTTGCGCCGCAGGTGATGATTTCCAGGTTGTTACTATCTAAAAATTGTTTAAACGCCGTCACTAAGTCCCGGTCGTGGCGTTCCCATGTCTGACGAATGCTGTGAAATTCATTCGTGTAGTGTTCCGCGAGGTAGCGGATATGACCGTTATTCTTGTTATGCTCAACTTCTAGTTGAGCTAGTTCTTCCAGTTGGGCTAAGTGTTCGTCGTAGCGCTCTTGTAGCAGAGGATCGCGTAGCATTGACACCAAAGGCGGTGTCATACTCATGGTGATTTTGAAGTCAATGCCGTCCCGCTTTAAGCCCTCAAATACGTGCAGCAGAGGAATATAGGTTTCGGTGATGGCCTCAAACAGCCACTCTTCTTCCAGAACATAGTCACTTTCAGGATGGCGGACGAAGGGCAGGTGAGCGTGGAGGACTAGGGCGAGGTAGCCGATGGGCATAATAACTTTGGGGTTTGGGATAGATGTGGAATCGAGGCAAAGACGAATTTTAAATTATTTTAAGATTTTACGGCTAAAGGTAATAAGTATAAGAGCGGTTTAGTTTATTAAGGGCTAGAAGCTAAAAGGCATAACGATAAAAGGAAAAATATAAGAGGCAAGAAATGGGTAATGTGAAGACTGAGGGCTTGGGGCAAGATATCTTATAGCAACCGTTTGCCAGCAATCCGATGAAACGGGATCTGGAGTATCGTCTAGATTGCTTTTGGCTGTCTATGCTGAGAAATAAGGATCAACCAAGTGAGAGCAAATGCCGAAAAATCCTTTGAGTTTATGTTTGTTGACCAGCACCCTTTGGTTTGGTGCTTCGATTGCTACTATTGCCCAAGCGCCTATCCCAGAACCAGCCCAAGAAAGACCTACTCAAGCGCCTACCCCAGCGCCAGCGTCGTCTAATATAAAGTTGACGCTGGAAGATTTGCCTGCTGGCTTCCAAGAATTACCGCCAGAAGTAGCAGCTGCTATTGCTTCAAATTTAGAAATTCTTAGACAACAGCTGACTCAGGCAAACATCAAGCCGGAAAATTTCTTTGCTTTTGTCAATCAAGAGAACTTTCAAATTGTCTTGGGATTCACGGGAAATATGCCGTCAGAGCCGGAGCGGGCAAAGTTTGATGCCAGTCTGCAAGAAATGCAGAACCCGGAAGCACAGCAAAAAATGTTGAGCCTACTCCGCGAAAGACTAAAAGGATACCAGGGACTAGAGGTTGTGGAATACAAATCGCTTCCGGAACTGAATAGCCTGGGGAATGCCTCCTCCGGCATGAGCTTGGCTCTCAAGCTGCAACAGCAGCCTGTGCGGATGGATGTAGCGGCTTTCCGCCGCAACCGGGTAGGGGCGTTAACAGCGGTGATTTATACAAATGGTAAACAACCATTGGTACCAGTGGGGGATGTGATTCGCAAGTTAGACGGGCGAATTTTGCAAGTGTCTCCTGCTGCTAATCTTCCGGGTTCAGTGAGGTAGAAAAAGCGATCGCGCTCAAATTAATTGAGGCTGATGTGCGATGTTAAACTCAATTGATTAATTCTCAATGGTTGTGGTGGGCTTCTGCTCACCCTACCCAATCAATCTGATGATTGCTTAAATTTAACAACTTGGCTTAACTTGTTATGACCTGATGGAGATTGTCAGGAGTGAAGAAAGGGCGATCGCGTTTTGGTTTGGTCTGTTTGAGTTATGCGATCGCTCTCCTCAAATCTTTTTGGAACCCATTCCGCCGGGTTACTCTTCGAGCCTACAAACTCGTAGTTGCTAGTCGCTTATACGGATAAAGTTAACCGCTTGAAGGAAACTTAGACGCAAATTCCCAGCAAGCACCTCTAAAACTTGACCAGCTACCACTCTCTTCTCGCTCAGGCAATGTTACACCGAAGTAAGTCTCACATATCGGGGTAGCTATTTTCAAAAACTGGAGCATCACTGCTTCTGGGATTACGGTTCTCTTATTGCTCATCCATTCAGACCAGAGATGATTCATAACTAATGCCATTAATTTAATTACATTAGCCTCTAAATTACTCAGGTGTTTACAGTTCTTAGCCAAAGTTGCTAAATCTTGCGAAAAAGCACTCATTCGGGTATGAAAACTAGCACCACCAGGTTTAACCATATACTCAGGAGAACGAGTACCAATGTGAGATAAATCAATATATTTACAATACTCTAGAAACTCTCCATATGAATGCCTACTTTTCTCGTCTATATAGTTGTTTTTTAGCTTTAAGAGTTTTTCTTCTCTGCAATATTCAGCTTCAGATGCACTGAATGCTACTCGAAAGAGATCATCAGCTGACTCACACAGCTGCAATTCTTTCTCGGTAGTCCTGCATAGTAATGATAACGCCAGTTTTTCATTCTATAGATAAACTGGCGTTATATTCATGAATAAAATACCAAATAGCTCCTATATGATTGGAGAGTTTTTTAGAGAACGAAAGAGTTTTTCTTACCAAACG
>NZ_JAMPKJ010000037.1 GCF_039962115.1 Funiculus sociatus GB2-C1
CAAACCGTCCAGCACGCCGCTTTTCTTGCTCAATTACGCTCTTATCTTGTTCGAGGCTAGCTCGAACAAGATAGGTAATCTTCCCACTTGCCCCTGGTATGGATTCTTTTTTGCTCAAGTCCACAGGGAATTCTACAGCTTGGATATCAGTTAACCTGTGATATTTTAGTTTCTTCCCAAATCGTTGGGCTACCTCAATCGCCGCCAGTGGACAAGTAAATTCATCTTCACATAATCCTTGTAACTTCTTTTGTGCTTCTTTTTGGAACTTAGAGACAAGTTGTTCTAGCTTAAGTAGGTCGGCTTGCCGCCGCGCTTCGCTTTCTACCACTAACCACCTTTGTTCTATTCCGCCATAATTGCTTTTGTGTTGGGCATAGCGGTAGCCTTGTCTTGTGCTGTTGCTCAACTGCTGATCTGGGAGTTGAGATACGAGTTCTTTGGCTTCTTTTATTGTTAAAGGTACCCGACAAAGCCATTTCAAATTTTTCATCACCACTAAATTCGGAGCGCTGTATAAAGCGCTATCAGCCACCATGAGACTATCTATAGTCAACTGTTTCTTAAACTCACATAAGATTTGAGCAAACACTGCATTATCGGCTTCGTTGCCATCCGCTACTCTCAAGAATAAGGGGACATCCCCATCTCCACTACAAATCAAGTCTAAAATGAACTGTTTGAGGTCAGGTCTATGGTCACGCGAGTAACCGTAAGTAATCTCTATGGGATTAGGGACTATTGTCTCCCCAGCCTCTGACCCCTTTATATCATCTGGATTAAACTCCCCACTCATCAAAGCAACTTTTGGGAGCTTATTCTCATACTTCCCATGCACATGAAATGAGGATGAGTCTAGATGACTACTCTTGGTTGATACTCTATATTTTTTCGCCGCTGCCAAGGCAACTAATGTGAACACTTGCGACAGTCCCTTTGTGTAGAGTTTGTCCATGACTCTTCCCAAACGGTCGTCATTAAGATGCTCTGCTTTGACTCCTTCTCCAATTAAATGTTCTGTCGCTTTCCCTTTAAAAAAACTACAAAACAGATACAACGGAGCTGACACAAAACCCAACCCGTTAAGAATTATCGCTTTGACTACTTGCCCAGGACTGACTATTTCACCGGGTTGCTCACCTACCAGTTGATTAACCTGCTCTACCAATCCAATTTGATCGATGATTCCTGCCACTAGACCCAAGTGGTCTAGGTTTTGCACTTGAATTTCTTGAGGTTGGTTCATTGCACTTGCCTCTGATGGAGACTTCGCTCAGGGCGAAGTCTCCATCATTTTGCCATGTGACAGTTTAGGGTGCGGAATGTGGGTTCTACCTAAGCGCAATCGCACTACTCTTCGTGATTATGACAAGGACTTGTACAAAGCACGGCATCTCATTGAAAACTTCTTTGCCACACTCAAGCAATACCGGGCGATTGCGACACGCTACGATAAGCGGGCTAAGAATTTTCTGGGTGCAATTTATCTTGCTGCTTCCGTTATCTGGCTTAATTGATGACACGCCCTAGGACTTTCTGCTTTTGCTGCGATTCTGGCACGAAAAAGCCAAAAAATTGCGATGTGGCAAAAAATCCGGATTGTCGAGGCTTATTCAACGGAAATTTATATTTCTTTCCAGCTGATTTAATCTCCTATGGGTTTGCCGCAAGTGATCGCTGATGACGAGTCCGGATTTGGCGGTCGTGCGACTTGTGTTGTCATCGTGTCTGTCGCTAGATGTGGCTTTTGGCGTTACTCTCAGCTACAGGGGAGCGATCGCCTGCGTGACGATCTGCATTCGCGAATGCAAATGTGCAACAGAACGTCAACCAGGTTCGTCATCTCTGCAATAATCAACAAATTACTCACTTTCTCCAAAATCATCTAGCTTTGTGCAAATATATTTAACGTAGCGCAGGCTTCTACCCTGCTAAAAAAAAGGTGATTGTGCAATTATACCAATTCGCTTTTTTACCATTACACCCTTCTCCTTAGCCCCCCAATTTACCCTTGGGGTTAGGGGTATCTGAGGTGTATTATCACGAAAAAAATTGGTATTTGATGCACTAAAGAGTTTTTAGATAACATTGAAATCCGCAAACATCTTCTCAAAGCTGGAGATTAAATTTGACACCGCAAAATCTAAATTTTTATGATCCTGATGAGCGTCCCTGGCCCAATCCTCGTCTCAATTGTGCCACCATAATTGGACATACTACCACTACCAGCGTCCGTCTGTGGTTCCGAGCTTCTGAGCCTGGAAATTACTGGCTAGTTGTTTCTCCCCGTCCCATACCAACCAACGGCACCCTGCAAATAATCACCGATAAAAATTCACTCCGGTTGCAATTAACTACCCCACATCTTAGCCAAGACATTCCCACTGCTAACATTGTCTCACTTCAACTAGAACAAGAGCATGACTTAACGGGTGTAGTAGACCTAGAAAATCTCCAACCCGACACCCGCTATTACTACGCCTTAATTCACCCCAACCGAGACAAACCTTGGGAACTGGGAACTGAAGAAAAACTATCATTTCAAACCTTCCCAGAACATCCCACAGAAGTCAACTTTGGGATGTACAGTTGCCATATGCCCTACGACGAACATAAGCTGATAAATATGGAAATGTGGGAAACTTTTTCTAAAGAGTTATCTGATGCTAATGCTCGTTTTATTATCGGTACTGGCGACCAAGTATATGTAGATGGAGAAGGTGCTAAACAATTAAATGTATGGGATTGGCTGAAGAAAGTAAAACAGCACAAACCCTCTCGCAATGACATGATTTCCTGGTATCGAGACATTTACCGGGGTTACTGGGGAATACCCGAAGTCCAACAACTTTTTCAAAGTTTCCCCATGTACATGATTTGGGATGACCATGAAATCATGGATGGCTGGGGTTCTTATACACGCAACGAATTAGCAGCGCAGTTAGACACTTCATGGCAATTGCGAAATCCCAACGAACATCTGCGACTGGTGAATGAAATGTTTCAAGCTGCAAAGCAAGTTTATTACGAATACGAACATTCTCACAACCCGCCTACCGACACCAACATTGACCAATTCGATTATCAGTTTAACTGCGGTTTTTCTGCTTCTTATGTATTAGATATGAGGGCGCATCACGATTACAATCGTCAAGAATTTCGTCTTTTAGGTGTTGAACAATGGAATCGCTTTGAAACATGGGTAAATTCACAATATAGTTCTGAAGCACGCATCTTATTTATTGTGTCACCAGTGCCAGTAGTTCACTTTAATAGTTTTATAGTCAACAGCTTAGATATCCCTTATTGGAAATATACCGATGATTTTAGAGATCATTGGGAGCATGACTCTAACTGGACGGAACGAAATCTCCTTTTAGGGAAAGTGTTTGAATGGTCGCAAAAAACAAAGCAAATGGCGGTATTTTTAAGCGGTGATGTTCACATGGGCGCAGCTTTTAAGCTATCTCATGAACAATTTCCGGCTGCCAGAGTGTTTCAGCTTACCTCCAGTGGCATCGCCTATGCAGGTTTAGGCAAATTTGGTTTAAAAGTTTTAGAAAACCTGGTTAAAGATCAAGGTTGCCTTGGGGATAATAAAGACAATGTTCCCTATAAATTTCAGAATTTATATTTATGCCTAAGGAATAATTTCAGCATTATTCGCGTCAAACAAATGGCCGACGGTGAACTATCTGTTATCTACGATTTGTTTAGTAGTGATAAAGATAATGCAAAGATCGAAAACAAACGGATTGAGTTAATCTAAGTAGAATACATCAATCCTAAACAGGTAAAAATAGTCATCAATCTAAATCGATAATTCTTCAATGAAGCCGTATATCTGCTTAAATCTCCCTGCGCATCTGGTACCGGGGGAGGAGAATAAATTTTTTAGAAACCGTTTTTTAACTCTTTAAAAAGTCGGGAACACGTCTTTTATTTTTTACACTTTAGCGAAAATATCTTTATCTGCTACTTTCAAATCGCTAAGGCAAAGGTTAAACACCTATCAAGGCTAAGCTTGTATAGCTTTGGTGTGAGAGAGTTTAACCAGAATTGAGCAGTATCGCCAATCTGAAACGGCCTTTATAAACCAACTTGAAGACATTATGCAAAGCACAATTGCAAAACTGTTCGTGTGGTAAAAGCAGTCTCGCGGGGAATGTAGATACAGTCTATTGCAATTAAAAAGGCGCAAAGAAAATTAAATCAAGCGCATCAAAATAGCAATGCTATGAGTGCGTATAAATAAAATATTCCATAAGACAGATGAAGATTTGTTGGTTACAGCTTATATACGAGCGCAATCAAATCAGGTAGACACATACTTGCTTTTTAAGGTTAGCTGTGACATACTCCAATTTAAGTTAAATACAGTATCTTGACCGGATTACCGTAGATTATGCTAAAAGACTCTCAAGGGCTTGAAGTGACTACCAACTCCCCGGATGCGATCGCAGCCATCAATCACTTTGTGGATCAGTCACTCAGCTACGGCAATGATGCGGAAGCAATTCTACAAGGAATTGCCGCAGATCCAACCTGCGTTGTCGCCAATGCTCATGCAGCAGCGCATTACCTCTCGCTGGAAAGTGCAGAAGCTAAAAATCAAGCAGCACCCTATCTGCAAGCAGCTAAAAAGTACCTCTTGCAGGCGAATGAGCGTGAGAAGCTTTATGTTTATGGGATTTCGGCTTGGGCTAGCGGGGATATAGATCGAGCGATCGCTTACCATGAGGAAATTGCTGAAAAGTTTCCCCGCGACATTGCTTCTGTTCAGCGAGGACAGTATCACTACTTCTATTTGGGAGACAAAGAAGGGCTGCTAAATATCGCTGAAAAAGTTTTTTTTAGCAATCGCGAAAATCATTATTTATACGGGATGATTGCCTTCGGTTTAGAACAGTGCCATCGCCTGAAAGAAGCTGAAGAATGGGGGCGAAAGGCAACAGAAATGAACCGTCACGATCCTTGGGCGCATCATGCAGTAGCTCATGTGATGGAAACGCAGGGGCGACTGGATGAAGGAATTGCTTGGATGGAAAGCCTCTCTGATACCTGGGAGAACTGCAACTCACTTTTGTACACGCATAATTGGTGGCACATTGCCCTTTACTATCTAGAAAAAGAAGAAATAAAGAAAGTATTGAAACTCTACGATACTCACATTTGGGGCCGTGCCTGGAAAGAATCTTCAAAAGACCAAGTGGGTGCTATTTCGCTGCTGTTGCGGTTGGAATTAAGAGGAGTAGATGTGGGCGATCGCTGGCAAAATATTGCTCCTTACCTCGCCCCCAGAATTCACGAACACGCCTTACCTTTTCAAGATTTGCATTATGTTTACGCTTTAGCACGAGCAGGTCAAAATGACCAAGTGACCAAAATGCTCTTAAGTATGCAAGCTTACGCCAAAGCTGCTAAACCCTTTATAAAACGGACGTGGAATGAAGTAGTATTGCCAGCAGCGCGAGGCATGGTTGCTCATGCTAGAACAGATTGCCACAGAGCGATCGCGCAACTAGGATCAACTTTACCGCGCTTGTATGAAATTGGCGGCTCCCATGCTCAACGTGAACTATTTGAGCAAGTTTTTCTTGATGCGTGGCTGCGTACTGAGCAGAATCATGAGGCACTTCAGTTGGTGGAACAGCCTCTTGCAGCCTGTAATAATCTTCACTCAGATAAGCGTAAACTGACATTAAATGTTAACAATCTGGAGCTAACAATTAAGGTAGATCGCGCAGTACATCGCCCTGAAAAAGCATCACACTCCTATTAATCTCTATTGGTTAGCGCTGACACTAAGCTAATAGAAATGTTAATAAATCTGAGTTGCTTAATCACGTAATCAGAGTCTTGGCAATTACAAAATCTTTTCACTCTCTTGAGCCGATTATTTCGTAACCTGCGCGTACAGCAGCATCATAAATACTGCCAATTGGAGCATAATCTTCCGACTGCACAGCAACGTAGGACTGTATTTGCGCCCGATTCATGGCAGATTGCAATTCTGTATTTGGCTGTAGTAGCGCAGATTCTAGCTCATTTATCAAAGCTGTACTCAGCCGCTGCGATACAAGTACGGGAGGCATCGGACATGGCCCAATTGACTCGATTATCCGCAAATGATCGGACAATTCCGGCGAATCGCGCAGTTCTTGTTCTAACACAGTGCTGTCGATCGACGAACAATCAGCCAGTCCGTCAACAACTAATCGAATAGAACGTTGATGCGAACCAGATTGGATTACCTTGCCGAAAAAGCTACTATATCCACCCTGTAAAAGTCGATAGCGCAACAAGTTGTAACCGCTGTTTGAACCCGGCTCGTTGTAGCACAATATTTTTCCTGCCAGATCCTCAAAACTTTTCAGGTTACTCTCAGCATTGACGATGATATCCGAGAAGTAAACTGCCTGATTTTGATAGCGCCTACCCCCCATCACTGGCGCAACTAAAGCCTTGAGTTGACCGGGAACGATGCTGTCAAGCTGCACAAAAGGCAAACCACAAATAAAAGCAATGTCCAGTTTATCTTGCAGCATCACCGGATCTGCAAGCGGATCGTACTCGCTTTGCACAATCTGCGGTTCTACACCCAATACTCCCCCCAAATATGCCCCAACTGCTTCGTAGAACCAGAACATATTGGGAGCTAGGTAAGACACTAAGCTGAGTTTGTCTGGTTGGCTGGTTGATTTTGTGTCCAATTGAGGGATACTCCGGTTTTGGCTATTAAATCTACAGTTTGTCTATCGGAATATAGTATATTAGTAAAAATCTCTGAAATCCACCCCCACAACTCTCGGTTGGCTGTAATTTCAACATTGGATTACTCTAATGACCGCCTCTTTGCGTTTATTTTCTAGTCCTGCTCAACTCAAGCAACGAAAATTTGCTCGCCGCTCTCTACTGCCCTTAGAGCCGGATTATCTTTGGAAAATCGAGTCTGGGGTGGTTCGCACCTTAACCTGGCTCGAAGACGATACGCCCATCACTCTCGGTGTATGGGGGACAGGGGATATTGCTGGTAAGGTTTTATCAAAAGCTGAGGCTTATCAAATTGAATGTCTCACACTTGTAGAAGCAACCCTCTTGCCCGTTAAAGATTGGCAACAAACTGCCCAGTTGACAATCCAACACATCCAACAATTTCAAGAATTTATGGAAATTCTCCACAGTAAATCGGTGGATGCCGCACTTTTACGCCTTTTGAGTTGGCTGGCAAAAAAGTTTGGTCGTGAAATTGAGCAAGGACAACTGATCGATTTACGATTAACTCATCAGGAAATTGCTGAAATCATCGGTGCTACCAGAGTCACCGTGACGCGACTGCTGAATGAGTTTGAGAAGCGAGGTATTATTCAACGTTTGCCTCAGCACTTCATTCTTCTGCACGAGCAACAACCGTTCTGGCATTACGAAATCTAATCAGGAGCGTAGAAAAGGATTAAGCCATCTACCATGTTTACCTTTACAGCGGCTTGCAGTCGAATGAAGTACAGGCTATGTGGAGAGATACCCGACTTCTTGGAGAAGTCGGGTATCTGTGTAACTCAATCGTACTATCTCGCTTCTAGAATTTTAGATTTTGAAGCAATTTTTGGGGAGATTGATTATTTCCAGAAATTGTATGATTTTGAATGATAAATTTCAGTTAGATAAAAAGTTAGGGTGAGCAGTGACTAATACAACTGCAAATACACACAGCAAAGGGCGACAGAATTCCTCGCGGGTGCGGGATCATTTGGCAAATGAGCGCACATACCTAGCATGGATGCGGACAGCGATCGCGCTGATGGGTTTTGGTGTTGTTATCGTGCGGCTACGCTACTTCCAACCTCCCCAAATACCTCATCTCGGCACTGGTTGGAAGTTGGGTTTAATCTTCTCCCTCGTGGGTCTGATGACAGTGTTACTCTCAACTTGGCACTATTTCACTATCCGCGATGCCATTGATGATGACACCTACGAACCGACAGGCCGTTGGGTAGTTGTGTTCAGCCTGGCGATTACACTTTTGGGTGCTGGGGTTATATATTTCGTCTTCACAGTTCCCTTTAACCCAACGAATTCTTTTACGCTTGAGTAATGGCAACAATTAGCTTTTCGCTTTTTATATAGCAATTCTATTTGATTTGTGAAAACTACCTTTTTTTAACGAACTGCTGAGGACGCTCCAGAACACAGAAAAAAGAGAATTGCATAAATGGATTAAGATTGCTATAGTATTAAGCCTAGTTAATTTGGGAAAAATAATTTGTGGAGAATGGGTAATTGTTTGCAATTACCCATTTGCCGCGATCCAACCTAATTCACAACTCAAATCGGATTGCTATATTTCGAGTGGGCGCGATCGCTGTCAATTCATGATTCCGCTTTAACGAACAGAGGCAGCCTCCAAGTGTTCTAGTTCTTGGAATAATGGCGTACTTAGGTAACGTTCGCCATAACTCGGTTGCACCATTACAATCAAACGGCCTTCATTCTCTACACGTCTTCCAATCTGAATTGCCGCACTTAAAGCTGCTCCTGTAGAGATACCTGAGAGCAACCCCTCTTCTCTAGCCAGCCGCCGACTATAATACATCGCCTCCTCATCCGAGACGGTGACAATTTCATCAATCAGCTCTTTTCGCAGAACTTCCGGGATAAACCCAGCCCCAATTCCTTGAATCTTGTGACCTCCCGGCTTACCTCCAGAGAGAACGCGGCTGGTGATTGGTTCCACAGCAACGGCCTGAAAACTCGGTTTTCGCTGTTTAATTACCTCAGCAACACCAGTAATTGTGCCACCAGTACCAACCCCAGATACCAGAATATCCACTTCACCATCAGTATCAGCCCAAATTTCCTCGGCTGTTGTTTCGGCGTGGATTTGGGGATTGGCTGGGTTGCGAAACTGTTGCGGCATATAAGAATTAGGTGTTGTCGCTACAATTTCTTCAGCACGAGCGATCGCGCCCCTCATCCCTTCAGCTCCAGGTGTCAGTTCCAGTTTGGCACCATATGCTTTTAGCATTCTCTGCCGTTCCAGGCTCATCGTATCTGGCATTGCCAAAATCAAAGGGTAGCCTTTAGCCGCCGCCACCATCGCTAAGGCAATGCCAGTATTTCCTGAAGTTGGTTCAATTAAAACCGTTTTACCAGGCTGAATTAGCCCAGCTTCCTCAGCTTTTTGAATCATGCTCACACCGATGCGGTCTTTAACAGAACCTGCTGGGTTCATACTCTCCAGCTTCACGACGATTCTCGCTAGACACCCTTGTTCTTGGGGTAGTCGATTCAGCTGAACCAGAGGCGTATTCCCAACCAATTCCGTGACATTATTAGCAATTCGCATTTTCCACTCCTTAAAGCTTCATGTCCGATATCTGCTCTGAGTGCGATCGCAACCCCCGTAGTTTTCTGCACTACGATCTGCCAAAACTCGTGAGCCTATAAATAGCTTTTTTCCTTTACTACGGTTATCCGCTGTGCTTTATGTATTTTAACCTCAAAAATATCCGGTTTCTCGATAGATTTTTAGGTCTTTACATATTTTTTTGCTCTTTAACCCTTATCCTGCTGGAGCTATAGGCAAAAAGGAATAAACCCAAGTAATCCTACTAATTAACCGTAGATTGTAAATATTTGAGAAGGTAATAGTGCCAATACGGTTCGGTTAAGTATATTCATCCCTCGAAGATCCCCCCAACCGCCCCCTGTGTCTCGCCCGAAGATTTGGGAAATTCGCTACACCCATTCTTTCGGGGGTTGCACAATTAAGCAAAAAGGAAGCCAGTTCGCTCAATTGTGACAGTCTGCCAGATATAGAAGTTTAAGTTATTCGGGTTTTATTTGAGCGGGTTCAATCTCTAGAGCAAGAAATTGAGAATCTGAAAACGCCAAGAAGTGTATTCAGTAGCATACCCTTTAAAAAGAGAGGGTATGTCTTATCAAAAGCCTCTAATCGACTGATTGCGGATGTGTTATATCACAAGGTTGCCTGGTTATCTCAATAGCGATCGCTCTTGTTTCTTAAATGCTGCAAAAAGTTCCGCATTCTGGAGAATAACTCCAGCTTGATTATTAAATATTTGCATATATTTTTGATCGCTCTCGTCAAAACTAGCCTGGAAATAATCGGGCGCTTCCCCTCCATCCGCCGGGTCATATTCGGGAAAATCGCCCAGTTTCCTTTTATTAACTAATTGAGTCACACCAATCAAATCACCATCGGGACTGAAGACTGGCATACATAATAAGCTACAAGTGCGATAACCCGTCTGATGATCGGTCTTTTTTGCTGTATCCGAATCCGGGCGAGAATATAAATCGAAAGGAATATTCAAAGCCTCTCCGGATTCGGCAACTTTGCCAGCATAACCTTGTCCTACTTTTACTCGGAATTCCTTTACAGAACCATCGTCAAAAGGAATCTGCGTCCACAATTCACCAGCCTTTTGATCTAAAATCCACAAAGTACTACGGTCGGCATTCATCAGTTTCTTGGCTGCTTCCATCACCCGTTTGAGAATTTCTTCCAGCTCCAAACTACTTTGATTCACAGAACGAGCTGCGGCCATTAGTGCGGCTGCCACTCGTTGTCCTCTAGCTGTTTTATGATAAGAGCGGAAGCTTTCTAAAATCATTTGAATCATCGGGGCATTTTCCGCAAATCGTTCTTCATCTACTTCCGTAAAGCCCTGTTGATCGATTCTTTCTGCTAAGGATGCAGTCCGGTCGCCAAACCGCTTTAATTTGTTGAGTAACTGAATAACTGCGACTAAATTACCCTGCTCATTTAAGAGCGGCAACGCTAACATTGTATAAGTACGATAGCCATTTTTTTTGTCTTGCTCTTTTGCTGCATCAGAGCGAGGATCGTCATAGAAATCAAAGGGAATATTGATAACTTCTTTACGGGCTGCTACCTCGCCCACAATTCCTTTATTGGCAGGTATCCGAATTTCTAAAGAGCCATCTCCATCTGCTTCAGCGATAATTGACCAGAATTCATTTTTATCTTCATCTAATAAAAAGATACTCGTGCGATCGGCACTCAAAGATTTGCCTGTTTTTAGAGTAATCGAACGCAAGGTGCTATCCAAAATATCATCAAAACCCTGGTTATCCATGACACTATTGAGCATCGCCAGAGTCTGACTTACCACATTTTTTTGCTGAGATTCTGCCTCTTTTTTGACGCTGGCAAATTTCTGGGCGTTTTGCAGAGCAACCCCCGCTTGAGAGTTAAAAATCTGCATATATTTTTCACTATTTCCGTCAAAACTAGCTTTGAAGCATTCGGGGGCTTCAGGCCAATTATCTGGGTTATATTCTGGAAACACACCTAGTTTCTTTTTATTCACTAATTGGGTGACACCTAGTAATTCCCCATCAGGACTGAAAACGGGCATACAGAGTAAACTACAAGTGCGATAACCCGTCTTTTGATCCGTTTTTTTGGCTGTCTCCGAATCAGGGTGATCGTACAGATCGAAGGGAAGATTTAAAGTTTCTCCGGATGCGGCAACTTTGCCAGCAAAACCTTGTCCTACTTTGACTCGCAATTCTTGAAAAGAACCGTCCTCAAAAAGAATTTTTGTCCATAGTTCATTTGCCTCTCGATCTATTAGCCAAAGTGTGCTGCGGTCGGCATTCATCAGTTTTTTTGCCGCATCCATAACTCGACCCAGGACTTCTTCAGAATCGAGGCTGCTTTGAGATAGCGATCGCGTTGCTTCTGTGAGTGCTTCTGAGGCTTGTAGCCTTTGGGCTAATTTGTAACAATACTGGCATCTTTCCAAAATTCGTCGAATTGCCGGAGCATAGTCAGCAAACTGTTTTTGATCGGCTTGTGTGAAGCCGTATTTATCAATTCTTTCTGCTAAGCGAGCTTGCGGATTATTCGGCTGCTTTAACTTATTCAATAATTGGACTACTGCAACTAAATCTCCCTGCTCATTTAATAATGGTAAAATTAACTCGTTGTAGGTGCGATATCCCTTATTGTTGTCTGGATCGTCCGCTTCCAAATCAGCCGGCTCGTCGCAAAAGCTAAAGGGAGTGCTGACAAATTTTTTGAAATAAGTTAACCGTCCTTTCGTTTCTTTATTTGACAAAATTTGAAGCTCGGGATGATTTCCGTCTTCATGTCTAGCGATAATTGACCAAAGTTCACTTTTTTCTTCATCTATAAAGAAAATTGTCGTGCGATCTACGCTCAGTAGTTCGCCCATTTTAAAGGTAATAGAACCTAATATTTCTGAAAGAATATCATTAAATGTCTTGCCTTCCATCACGCTAAGCATAGATAGAAGTTTTTGTTCTTGCGTGGCAACAATTTGCATAAAGTCGGCGTGCATATCCGCTAACGCCTTGTTCACCCATCTCTCGTTAAATACAGAGGCATAAATGCGATTACAAACCTTTAGTTTCCCTTGCCGCTTGACAATTGCTCCTGAGAGTAGCAATTCGATTTGTTCTGGACTTTGGTCAAATGCTAATTCATCTCGTTGTAAAATTAACTGATAGATATCCAGTAGCGCACGGCTTCGCTGTCCAATTCGGAGAATGCGATCGCGTATCGTCTTTAGATGCGGTGGTTCATCCATCGCTTCCCAACTCTCGATGATCCGCGATCGCACTAATTTCTCAACCCAGTCTGGAATTTCGTTAATGGGTAATAAACTTTGCTCTGCTTGTTGAAGGACTAATTTGCAAAGTTTTTGGGTAAGAAACGGCTGTCCTCCCGTCCAATCTAATACAGCTTTTAGCATTTCTTGAGGATTGCTAATTTTCCCTGCTAAACCCTCCGCTAAAAGCTGCGCTTCGTGTAATTGAAAACCATATAATTCAATCCCACGACCAATATTGAAAGGAGTACGATTTTTGTCTTGCATCAAATCAGAGGGACTTGCCACCCCCAGCAAGGCAAAAGTTAGACGTTCGTATTCATTGCAGGCGCGGATAAACGCAAAAAAGTCATCAGTCTTAAAATTTAAGCTGAGGACGTTATCAATTTCGTCGATAAAAATAACAATTTTCTGGCTGACTGATGTTAGCAGCACTTGTTCAATAAATTCACTCAAGCGCTGCACGGGAGGTAGAAAAGCGCGATCGCGCAACCAACTCTGTAAGTTAATCTTGTCTGAAAGCTGGAAACTCGTCACCAAACGCCGCATTACCCCTGCATACCACTGATCCGGCGTAATATCTTGGCTACCAATTTTCGTCAAGTCTATCGCTGCACAGGCAAATCCTTCTGCTTGCAGCTTGTGCATCGTTCGCACCCGCAAGCTAGTTTTTCCCATCTGCCGACAATTCAGCACATAACAAAACTCCCCCGTCTTCAACCCTTCATAAAGGTCAAAATCTGCCTGTCGCACTACATAAGTAGGAGCATCAAGCGGTAAATGTCCACCTACTTTATAGTTATAAGTTGAGTTTTGTTGTTGAAGCATGAATAGCTATAGCTGTGTAGAAACACCGTATAATTGATAAGTTTCGAGTTTAACAAAATAGATTATGAAGATAATTTCTTTATTTTCGTAGACATTTGTTCAATAATATCTTCATAACTCCACGCTGGATTTATTATAGGTATACTTTCGATTTCTTTAAATTTGCCTTCCTGAATAGTAGTTTTGCATCTCTGGTTAAATTTTTCTAAGTCTTGGGCTAGTATTGCAACAATATCAGTATATTCAAATTCTAAATCTCCGTTAACGCGCCATTCTCTTTCCCAGGTAAAATCATAGTTATCCCCTATTTTATTAATTAAGGAGAAGTAGTAAATCTTTTTCTTATAATATTTTTTTTCAAGGTCTGTAAATTCCTTTCCTTTTTTTTCTTGATTGATTTTATCAACATCTTTAAAAAAGTTATCAAACTCTTCTATTAAAAAAATATCTAAACCATGAAAATTGCTACTTATATAAATTGCCGGATTAGCAGCTTTTTGCAAAAGTCTATCTTTTAGAAAAACTAATCCATAGGGTTGCAACTTCACTTCTCGTTTAATGTCTGATGTCAATATTCGGATTTGATGTAATGGAGTTTCTGTTAAACATACGGTATGAAAATATTTCTTAAAGTCATCATCATAGTCAAGCTTTTCAATTTGATGCTTAAAAAGACAATGTATATTACGAGCCTCAATTTTTTTATGCTTAAGTATATTTACTAGATTATCTAGGGCTTCAATTTTTTCATATTCTCTAGTTAAGTGTGTTAAAAATCTTGAAATATCTTCTCTATTTTTAGTATGCTCAATCATTATTAATGCCCCAAATACTATGCTAAAACAATATCGAGTAAGAACTTTATCTCAAGCGATCGCTCACCATCTCCTCCTCACCGCAATCCTTTTTCTCGCAACAAATCATCAGCCCAAGCAGCATCCTCTCCCTTCAAAGGTGGTATCGCAGGCTGAGTATAATCCACTGTTAAATCAAATCCCGCTTGGTCATACACCTCACTTAACAAAGCTTGTAATTCCACTTGCACTTCTGCATCCCCTGGTTGTAAAGGTAAAGGGAAGGAGGGAATTTCTTCTCGTACAGTAAAAGCATACAAATGAGCTGCTGGACGGCGAACGCTTCGACTTACTAAAATTCGATAATCCGCCTGAATCTCCCTCTCGACTGGCATTGGTTTTCCGCCTCTGAGTAAGTCAATTTCTACTAGGTGGGTGGCGCTTGTTAGAACTTGTTGTCGCTTAGTTTCATACAAGTTTCGTCCAACTCCGGCGCGTTTATTTTTAGGAGAAAGGATTTCTATAACAGTAATCACCTCACCCGTTCCTACTTCTCTAATTTCTAAGTAACCTTCCCTGGTTTCTTCAGGGATTGGTAGTTTTACTGTTATCGGTTCGCGGGGGGAGGTAAGCGTTGCGGTTGATTGAGATTGATTGTTGGATGAAGGCTTGGAGAATACCGTTACATCGGGAATCATTACCAAGTCGCTATCTTTTACATCACTTAAATAAATCCGCTTTTCAATTGCTACGCGATATTTAGGACGAAGAGAGGGTGCTATGGCAATGGCGATCGCGGTAATTAACCGATGATGTACCTCAGCCCACAATTCAGGATTTTCTAAGTATGGATCTACCCCTGGAAATGGAGAAGGCATTTTCTGACCTCTAGCAACAATTGTGTCAAATTTTCTCTACTATCTAAAATTTTCCCAAGCGCTCGCTAAAATATTGCCGATATAAATCGAAGCGTGGCGTGACATAGTTACCCTGCAACTGTACTAGCCCCATACTGTGCAACTTAAATGCTGTCACTGACTCCAATTCTACGGGTACATCAGCTGTCACTACCTTAGCGAAAGCAGCAGCTAACTCTCGATGTTGTTGTAAATTCCACAAATGTCTTCGCAAATGGTCATCATAAAGTCCCGCCTCTGTGGGAGCAGTTTCTAACAATTGCTCCATCGTAATCGTCTGCTGTGCGATATGATAAAGAGCCAGCCGCACCAGATAGGGATGTCCGCCCACCAGCGCCATCAATTGTTTAATCTGGCTTGCATTCCCATTCAGTCCATGACGCTGAGTTAAATCTTGCACCTGTTCCGGGCTAAAATCTGGCAACTCAATTGGCAATCCTACATTAAACGGCGATTGATTGACATTCAGAGGGATATAAACTTCCGTTGAGTGTACTACAACTAGGCGCAATTGTTGCCAGCGATCGCTATCGCCACCACCATATCCAGCTTCCTCATACCAAGCACGTAGCAACCCAAAAAAATCATCGGCAATTTTCGGATATTGAAAAACCCGATCCACCTCATCCAAACCTAACACCAGGGGACTCTCGGTTCCTGACAACAAACAATCTTCAAAATAAGCAGTACAATTATCCTTACTGCCATAAGTATCAGACCAATAATCATCAACTTGGTGCGGTAGCCGCAGCTTTCGAGAAATTCGCGCGCAAAACCACTTTAATAGTTGATTCAAGTTTGTAAAAACTGCTGTATCTGCGTGTTGAAAACTCAACGGAACTGTGCGATATCCCTGCTCTTTTGCCTGATACAAAATCCTCGCCATCAGGGAAGTTTTCCCCATCTGTCTCGGTGCTTTAATCCTAATCAGCGCCCCTGGTTGAAAAATTTCCTTGTAACATTGAGCTTCATAGGGAACTCGTTCCACATAAAAAGCCGAAGCCAAACGTACTTGACCGCTTGGTAACTCTGGTTCTGCTACTGGTAAAGGGGAGGGGATTTTGGATTTTAAAGCGATTTTTGGGGAGATTGATTCTTCCCAAAACATCGCGTGATTTTGGATTGTAGAGACGTTGTATGCAATGTCTTTATACTTTGCCTTCCCATCCCCCCAATCTTTCATTCCCCATTCCCCCTTACTTGCTAACAGGTTCAGGACTTCTTGCACAATTGCAGTATCAGCCGGGGATTCCCACTCAAGTTGCCCAATTCCCTGCAAATAGCCGCGTAAATCGTGGTTTAAAGACAAATTTAAGGGACAATTAACGCGAATAGGTAGCACAATTGGCTTATGGTGAATAAAACGCAACTCTTTAGCCCGTCGTAACTCTTCGAGTGCCATTTCACTAACCGCAGCTTGGGGAGAAAGTAGCAACAAAAAATAGTCGCAGTGCTGCAATTCCGTATCAATGCGATCTAGCGAATTTTCTGGTAAATCAGAGGGCTTAGACAAATCATTTGCGTCTACAGTAGCCATAAATGCTGTGTGTCCAGCAGCATTTATAGCTTCATAAAACTGAGCCGCCAGACTCCGATCAGGCTCAACAGCCGAATAGGAAATAAAGACTCTTAAATTAGGCGGTGCTTCTTGTAGGGGTGATTTTTGGTTAATAATTACTGGCGCTTCTGTAGATTGTCGCTGCTGCTTAATGGCGCGTTCTATTGCTCCTTTAAAGTTTTTTTTTGTAACCTTTTCATTTAAGGCATTTGATAGCTTTTTCCATAACTTATAGCCAACATCTTTTTCTATATACTGAGGGTGAATAGGGTAAATATCTTCATAAGTTTTACCTTCCCAAGACCCTGTAAATACTTGCCGTTCGAGGTCATTTAGATATTTTCCCGTAGTAGCACAAATTAAGCTATCTGTAAACTCTAATGCCTCTTTAACGTCCATAGGTCGTGTAAATTTTTGTTTGAAAAAATCAAGTATTTTTTCAAAGTTTAACTAAGTAGTAGCCTATATTATACAAAATGCAACTGTTCCAGTCCGCAGATGTTCCGTCTGGGAAGACAGGCAAAATGCTTGCCATGATTAAGATAGCAGGCAAGAGTATCGCTCCCCAGCCAGGAAGAAAAATATCTTTTCTTCCTCTCTCCCTGTCTTTCTGTTTCCCCTGTATCCTATGTATCATACATTTCCGATAGAAGAGAGTTTTTACGGAGTTTTTCTGAGCTTTCCTGAGGTGTTCGGCAGCTGGAAGGGCATATTAGAGAGCGATCGCGTACTTTGCACACAAGAATAAGCGATCGCGCATGGTTACTTGTGGTCAGCTCAACCTAGAAAAAATACTCAAAATTTATGAGCTTTCCTGGTTGCTATCTAATGAAACATAAGTGAAACTACTGATATAAGTTTCTTATTCACCCGGTTTTACTTTTAGAAATAATACATAATTAATATAATGTATTTATCCAAATAATTATGATTGTCAAATTAGAATTGTCACAACTGACTTGATTAATTTAATTTATTACTTCGCAGAATTTTTGTCAGGGGAATAGAGATGTTTAATCCCACCACAGTGATGATTGATACCTTCGTTGAATGCCTGCGGGCTGGCTACCGCCGTACTTACGGCGGGCTCAAACCAGACTACGCCGACATCATCGCTTGGGCTGGAAACATGGCGCTGGAAAACATTGCCAACAGCGATGCCCTTTATCACAACGTCGAACACACAATTTACGTCACATTAGTGGGACAGGAAGTTTTGCGGGGGAAGCAAATTCGCGAAGGTAGAGTCTACTGCGAAGATTGGTTGCACGCCATCATTTCTTTGTTGTGCCACGATATCGGGTACGTTAAAGGCGTTTGTCTGGCTGACCGAAACAGTGAAAGACTGTATGCCACAGGTGTAAACGGCACAATGGTTTCCCTACCTCCAGGTTTAACCGATGCCAGCCTGACACCTTACCATGTGGATCGGGGAAAACAGTTTATTGAAGAGCGCTTTGGCGGTCACAAACTAATTGATGCCGAAGTGATTAAGCGCAATATCGAATTAACCCGTTTTCCTGTGCCAGCAGACGAAGATCATCAAGACACAACAAACTTTCCCGGATTAATTCGCGCCGCCGATTTAATTGGGCAAATGAGCGATCCGCGCTACTTGCAAAAAATTAGTGCCTTGTTCTACGAATTTGAAGAAACAGGAGTCAACAAAGACTTAGGCTACCGCAACCCAGGCGACTTGCGGAGAAACTACCCAAAGTTTTATTGGAATGTTGTTTTTCCCTACATTCAAACAGGGTTGGATTTCTTGGACGTGACGCAAGAGGGAAAGCAGATTTTGGCGAACCTCTACGCGAACGTGTTTCGGGTCGAGTACGAATCCCCCGTAGCTCACAAGCGTTAAGCGATCGCTCATCCTACCATTTCTCGTTCCCAGGTCAGAGAAGGGAATGCTATATAAGTGAGGTGGTCGTCTTCACTTCTATAAAAAATCAGTTTGATGCACTACTCCCTGACTCCTCCACGCCAGTCACCACAAGGGTTAGGAAAATACGCAAGGCGCTGGCTTTCTAACCCACCAAGTGCAAACGAAGCGGCTGGCGGTTAAGTTCTGTGGGGAAACAGAAAAGAAAAGATGTCAACAGATGTCTCTATAAGGCAGAATCATCATTGAGATGACAGCACCTGCGACTTAATATTCGGCTACCGCAATTAGTAAACATCCTTTAAAGAATAAAGCTATGCCAACTGCACAGGCACCCAACGATACAGATAATCTCGACGAAAGACAACTCCTCAAAACCCTAGCAGCTGTAAAAAAAGGTGACTTTTCTGTTCGGATGCCTATCGACCAGACTGGCATAGCCGGGAAAATAGCCGATACCCTCAACGATGTGATTGAGCTGAACCAGAGGATGGCAGCCGAATTAGAGCGAATTAGCACCATTGTTGGGAAAGAAGGCAAAATCTCCGAACGTGCCTCCTTGGGAAACGCAGGCGGTTCCTGGGAGAAGAGTGTTGAATCGGTCAATACACTGATTACAGATTTAGTTCAACCTACAGCTGAAACTGCTCGTGTGATCCGGGCAGTTGCCAATGGCGACCTATCTCAGAGAATAGCGACGGAAATTGAAAATAGACCCCTCAAGGGTGAATTTCTCCAAACCGCCGAAGTCGTCAACACGATGGTAGATCAGCTTTCGTCCTTCGCCTCGGAAGTAACGCGGGTGGCGCGTGAGGTGGGGACAGAAGGTAAGCTGGGCGTTCAAGCAGAAGTTAAGGGCGTTGCCGGAACTTGGAAGGATTTAACCGACAACGTAAACTTAATGGCGGGTAACTTGACAGCGCAGGTGCGGAATATTGCCGAAGTTACCACAGCTGTTGCTAACGGCGACCTTTCCAAGAAAATCACCGTAGATGTGAAAGGGGAAATTTTAGAACTGAAAAACACCGTCAACGTCATGGTGGATCAGCTAAACTCCTTTGCTAGTGAAGTGACACGGGTGGCGCGAGAAGTAGGAACGGAAGGTAAATTAGGCGGTCAGGCACAAGTTAGAGGTGTAGCCGGAACCTGGAAGGATCTGACGGACTCGGTGAACTTAATGGCGGGTAACTTGACAGCGCAGGTGCGGAACATTGCCGAAGTTACCACGGCTGTTGCTAATGGAGACTTGTCGAAGAAAATTACCGTAGATGTCAAAGGCGAGATTTTAGATTTGAAAGATACCATCAACGTGATGGTGGATCAGTTGAATTCCTTTGCTAGTGAAGTAACACGGGTGGCGCGTGAGGTAGGTGCAGACGGGAAACTAGGCGGTCAGGCAGAAGTGCGCGGGGTGGCGGGAACTTGGAAGGACTTGACCGACAGCGTGAACTTCATGGCGGGAAGTTTGACAGCGCAGGTGCGGAACATTGCCGAAGTTACTACAGCTGTTGCTAATGGCGACTTGTCGAAGAAAATCACCGTAGATGTCAAAGGCGAAATTTTGGAGTTGAAAAACACCGTTAATACGATGGTGGATCAACTCAATTCCTTTGCTTCGGAAGTAACGCGGGTGGCGCGAGAGGTGGGAACTGAAGGTAAGTTAGGCGTACAAGCCGAAGTCGGTGGAGTCGCTGGCACCTGGAAGGATCTTACCGACTCTGTAAACTTGATGGCGGGTAACTTGACAGCGCAGGTGCGGAATATTGCCGAAGTTACCACAGCTGTTGCTAATGGCGACCTTTCTAAGAAAATTACTGTAGATGTCAAAGGTGAAATTTTAGAGCTGAAAAACACCGTTAACATCATGGTGGATCAGCTTTCGTCCTTTGCCTCGGAAGTAACGCGGGTGGCGCGAGAGGTAGGCGCAGACGGGAAGCTGGGAGGTCAAGCTGAAGTCAAGGGCGTAGCAGGAACTTGGAAGGACTTGACCGACAGCGTGAACTTCATGGCGGGAAGTTTGACAGCGCAGGTGCGAAATATTGCCGAAGTTACTACAGCTGTTGCTAATGGCGACTTGTCTAAGAAAATTACCGTCGATGTGCGCGGGGAAATTCTGGAGTTGAAAAATACCGTCAATACGATGGTGGATCAACTCAATTCCTTTGCTTCGGAAGTGACGCGGGTGGCGCGAGAGGTGGGAACTGAAGGTAAGTTAGGCGTACAAGCCGAAGTGCGCGGTGTGGCGGGAACTTGGAAGGACTTGACCGACAGTGTTAACTCGATGGCGGGGAACTTGACGGCGCAGGTGCGGAATATTGCGGAAGTTACCACAGCTGTTGCGAATGGGGACTTGTCCAAAAAAATTACTGTAGATGTCAAAGGCGAAATTTTAGAGCTGAAAAACACCATTAATATCATGGTGGATCAGCTTTCGTCATTTGCCTCGGAAGTAACCAGAGTGGCGCGAGAGGTGGGTTCGGAAGGTAAGCTGGGCGTACAAGCAGAAGTGCGCGGGGTGGCGGGAACTTGGAAAGACTTGACCGACAGCGTGAACTCGATGGCGGGGAACCTGACGGAACAAGTGCGAAATATTGCGGAAGTGGCGACGGCGATCGCTAACGGCGACCTCTCTAAAAAAATCACTGTTCAAGTTAAAGGCGAAATTCTAGAACTGAAAAACACCATTAATATCATGGTGGATCAGCTTTCGTCTTTTGCCTCGGAAGTCACTAGGGTGGCGCGAGAGGTGGGTTCGGAAGGTAAACTGGGTGTCCAAGCTGATGTCCGAGGTGTAGCGGGAACCTGGAAAGATTTAACCGACAGCGTGAACTTCATGGCGGGAAGTTTGACAGCGCAAGTGCGGAACATCGCCGCCGTCACGACGGCGGTAGCTAACGGCGACCTGTCGAAGAAAATCACCGTAGATGTCAAAGGTGAAATTTTAGAACTGAAAAACACCGTCAACACGATGGTGGATCAACTCAATTCCTTCGCCTCGGAAGTAACCAGAGTGGCGCGAGAGGTGGGAACTGAAGGTAAGTTAGGCGTACAAGCCGAAGTGCGCGGGGTGGCGGGAACTTGGAAGGATCTCACCGACAGTGTGAACTTCATGGCGGGAAGTTTGACAGCGCAGGTGCGAAATATTGCCGAAGTTACTACAGCTGTTGCTAATGGCGACCTTTCCAAAAAAATTACCGTAGATGTCAAAGGCGAAATTTTAGAGTTGAAAAACACTATTAATACAATGGTGGATCAACTCAACTCTTTTGCTAGTGAAGTGACGCGGGTTGCCCGCGAAGTTGGTTCGGAAGGTAAATTAGGAGTACAAGCTTACGTCCGAGGTGTTGCTGGAACTTGGAAAGATTTAACCGACAACGTAAACTCAATGGCGGGTAACTTAACTGCACAAGTACGAAATATTGCCGAAGTTACCAAAGCTGTTGCTAACGGCGACCTTTCCAAGAAAATCACTGTTGATGTCAAAGGCGAGATTTTGGATCTCAAAGACACGATCAACGTGATGGTGGATCAGCTTTCGTCCTTCGCCTCAGAAGTGACCAGAGTGGCGCGTGAGGTGGGAACGGAAGGGAAATTAGGCGGTCAAGCAGAGGTGCGCGGCGTTGCTGGAACCTGGAAAGACTTAACCGACAACGTAAACTCAATGGCGGGTAACTTAACTGCACAGGTGCGCGGTATTGCCAAAGTCGTGACGGCGGTAGCCAATGGCGACTTGAAGCGAAAACTGATGCTGGAGGCGAAGGGAGAAATTGAAACCTTAGCTGATACGATCAACGAGATGATCGACACCCTAGCAACCTTTGCTGAGCAAGTTACCACCGTGGCGCGTGAGGTGGGAATCGAAGGTAAACTGGGAGGTCAGGCGAAGGTTCCAGGGGCTGCTGGCACTTGGCGGGCGCTGACAGACAACGTGAACGAACTAGCGGCGAATCTGACAACCCAGATCCGGACAATTGCTGAAATTGCTACCGCCGTGACTAAGGGAGATTTGACCCGCACGATTAACGTCCAAGCGGAAGGCGAGGTAGCAGTCCTCAAAGATAATATCAACCAGATGATCGCTAACCTGCGGGAGACTACGCAGAAAAATACTGAGCAAGATTGGTTGAAGACCAACTTAGCCAAGTTTACCCGCATGTTACAAGGTCAGCGAGATTTGGAGACAGTCTCCAAACTGATTTTGTCGGAACTCGCACCTCTGGTTTCCGCGCAACACGGCGTATTTTACTTGATGGAAGGATCTATCGACCATCAGATATATCTAAAACTCCTGAGTACCTACGCCTACCGGGAACGCAAGCATCTAGCAAATCGTTTCCATCTGGGTGAAGGTTTGGTGGGACAATGCGCCATAGAAAAAGAACGGATTCTGCTCACCGAAGTACCAGACAATTACATCAAGATTAGCTCTGGCTTAGGGGAATCTACTCCGATTAATGTCGTCGTTTTACCAGTTTTGTTTGAAGGACAAGTTACAGCAGTTATTGAACTTGCCTCTTTCCGAAGATTTAGCGAAATTCACCTGACTTTCTTCGATCAACTCACCGAAAGTATTGCCATTGTGTTGAACACGATCGCTGCTTCGATGAGAACAGAAGAATTGCTCAAACAATCGCAATCTCTGGCAGAAGAACTGCAAACTCAGCAAAAAGAACTAACTGATACTAATAAGCGACTGGAACAACAAGCGAAATCGCTGCAAGCATCGGAAGAACTGCTGAAAAGACAGCAGGAACAGTTGCAACAAACTAATGAGGAGTTGGAAGAGCGATCGCGCTTGTTGGCACGCCAAAACCGAGAAGTTGAGCGCAAAAATCAGGAAATTGAACAAGCAAGGCAGTCTGTGGAGGAGAAAGCTGAACAACTGGCCCTTACTTCCAAATATAAATCAGAGTTTCTGGCAAATATGTCCCACGAACTGCGGACACCGCTCAATAGTTTGTTGATATTAGCCAGACTGCTTTCTGATAACAGTGACGGCAACTTGACAGGCAAGCAAGTCGAATACAGCCGGACAATTCATTCAGCAGGTACTGATTTATTAGGTCTGATTAATGACATTCTGGATCTGGCAAAAATTGAATCTGGAACTATGTCAGTTGATGTTGACCAGATGTTATTTGCCGAATTGCGAAGCCAGATGGAACGCACATTCGGGCAAGTAGCCCACGACAAAGGACTCAATTTTGTCTTAGACTTTGAGTCAGCTCTGCCAAGGGCGATGTATACCGACGCGAAACGGTTACAACAAGTCCTGAAAAATCTGCTTTCCAATGCGTTTAAATTTACCGACAGAGGGGAAGTACGATTGCAAGTCCATCTGGCGACAGGTGGATGGAGTAAAGACCAAGTAGAATTAAACCGCGCTCAAGCTGTGATCGCTTTTGCAGTCAGGGATACGGGCATTGGCATTGAGCCGGGTAAGCAGAAAATAATTTTTGAGGCGTTTCAGCAAGCTGATGGCACGACCAGCCGCAAATACGGCGGTACGGGACTAGGCTTATCTATCAGCCGAGAAATCGCCCGACTGCTGGGCGGAGAAATTCGCCTGGTAAGCAGTCCTGGTCAGGGAAGCACGTTTACTCTATATTTACCCCAAACTTACCACGGCAACGCAGAAGACAGCAGCAGTACGAGTGGGCAGACGACAGCTATTATGCCTCCAGCGCCAAGTCGGGTTTCTGTGCCTGCCATACCAGCCAGCCTGGTTCCCCCAGCCTCGTCTCAACAAGACGGTTCTAGAATTGTCTCTAACCCGATGCCTATTGACGAAGGCAGGACTTATGTGCCATCGCCGTCAGCGATCGCTGATGACCGAGAGAATATTGAACAAGGCGATCGCATCCTGCTAATCATCGAAGATGACGTCAACTTTGCGCGGATCATGTTAGATATGGCACGAGAGCAAGGTTTCAAAGGTCTGGTGGCCTTGCGAAGCGATACAGGTCTGGCAATGGTGCGACACTATCAGCCAGACGCGATTATGCTGGATATCCGGTTGCCAATCATGGATGGCTGGACGGTGCTAGACCGTTTGAAGCACGATCCGGCAACTCGGCACATCCCGGTACATATCCTCTCCGTTGAGGAAGGACAACAGCGCAGTTTGCAACAGGGAGCGATCGCTTATCTGAAAAAACCTGTGTCCAGCGAAGCCATAACGAAGGCACTGACTGAAATTAAAGGTTTTGTTGAGCGTCCAGTTAAGAACTTGCTCGTCGTAGAAGACGACGAAAATCAACGCCACAGCATTGTAGAGCTAATCGGCAACAGCGATGTTGTTACAACTGCTGTGGGTACGGGTGAGGAAGCGTTGGAAACCTTGAGAAACGGACACTTTGACTGTCTGGTTCTGGATTTGGGATTGCCCGACATGACTGGCTTTGAACTGATTGAACGGATTAAGCAGGAGCCAAACATGAATCGGCTGCCAATCATTGTTTATACAGGGAGAGAGCTTACCAGGGCGCAAGAAACCGAACTCAAGCGCATCGCAGATACAATTATCATCAAAGACGTGCGATCGCCGGAACGTCTCCTTAATGAAACTGCTTTGTTCTTGCACCGAGTCCAGGCAAACTTGCCTCAAACCAAGCGCCAAATGCTCGAACAGTTGCATCAGAACGATCCCGTACTTGCTGGCAAAAAAGTCCTGATTGTAGACGACGATGTGCGTAACATCTTCGCTTTGACAAGTATGCTAGAGCAGCAGCAAATGCAGGTTTTGTATGCTGAAAACGGCAGAGATGGTATTGCTAAGTTGCAAGAAACCCCCGACATTGATATCGTTCTCATGGACGTGATGATGCCGGAAATGGACGGTTACGAGACGATGAAAGCCATTCGCGAGATCGCCCAATTCGCATCGCTACCCATGATCGCCCTCACCGCCAAAGCCATGAAAGGCGATCGCGAGAAGTGTATCGAAGCAGGGGCCTCTGACTACATCACCAAACCTGTCGATACGGAGCAATTGCTTTCCCTGCTGCGAGTTTGGCTCTATCGCTAAGGGACTAGCAATTAGATTATGTTTGCCCACTCATATCCACCAATTCCCGAACGGTGGATATAAGTGGGCAAACTACTATTGCTAAGGGATTAGGGATTAGGGAAGATCCCTATTTTCTAGGAGTCTGCCATACTTACTTTAATAATTTCGAGAAAGTTGTCTTAACAACAACTTTCTCGAATTCCTGGCATTTATAAAAATAAAGGAGGTGGAATACTAGCCTTATGCAACTTGCTGATCGCCTTGTTTCCATGAAAAAAACTGAACTCGAAGACATAGAAATTCAGTTGCTATTAGAAGGTGTATATCTGTATTACGGTTTTGATTTTAGAAATTATGCTCCAGCCTCACTCAAACGCCGTATTTGGAACACCATTCAAGAGGAGGAGTTAACTAGCGTATCCGCACTTCAGGAAAAGGTACTCCACGATCCAGAATGTATGGAGAGATTTCTGCTCAATCTCTCCGTCAATGTTACAGCTATGTTTCGCGACCCCACCTTTTATCTAGCATTTAGACACAAAGTTGTACCGCTATTGCGAACCTATCCATTTATTCGGATTTGGTGTGCAGGATGTTCCACTGGCGAAGAAGTCTATTCTATGGCAATTCTGCTGCAAGAAGAAGGTCTTTATCATCGGTGTCGAATCTACGCTACCGACATGAACGAAATGGTATTAAGAAAAGCTAAAGTTGGGATTTTCCCGCTGCAAATGATGCAAGAATATACTCAGCAATATATTAATGCTGGCGGTAAGAAGTCTTTTTCTGAGTATTACACTGCCGCTTATGAGAGCGCTATTTTTAGCTCCTCTCTGAAGGAAAATGTCATCTTTTCCCAACATAATCTGGCTATTGATAGTTCTTTCAATGAATTTAATGTTATATTGTGCCGAAATGTTCTAATTTATTTTAATCAATTGCTTCAAGAGCGGGTTCACAATCTTTTGTATGAAAGCCTCGGTAGATTTGGAATCTTGGGATTAGGACGGCAAGAATCACTCAAAGCAACTCCTCACGAAAAACACTATGAAGAGTTGGAAGGCAATGAGAAACTTTACAGACGGATACGGTAAAAAGGCAAAAGTAATTTCTCGTTCCCAGTCTCTGGCTGGGAATGAAACTATAGGAGGTTCTGCCTCCCTCTGCGGACAGAAATTATAGTATAAAGAAAAGTTGCGGCAACTGCCGCAACTTTAACATTCCCAGTTAGAAAACTGGAACTCAGAGACGAGAAAAGAGTTATGGCAGTTGAAATTGTCGTCATCGGTACGTCGTTGGGTGGCTTAGATGCCCTCAGCTGCCTTCTAGCAGGTCTGCCAAAAAATTTCCCCTGTGCTGTAGTTGTGGCACAACACCGCCACAAAGACCCCAACAACGCCTTGTGCAGCATTTTACAGCAATATAGTCCTCTGCCGCTTACAGAGGCGGAAGATAAACAAGAAATTCAGCCAAGAAGGGTATATTTGGCTCCCGCCGATTATCATTTGCTGGTGGAAGCAGGTCACTTTGCTCTCTCCACTGAGGCTCCTGTCACCCATGCAAGACCGTCTATTGATGTATTGTTCGAGTCAGCAGCTGATGCTTATAGCGATCGCGTTATCGGGGTGATTTTGACGGGGGCGAGTCGGGATGGTGTTTGGGGACTGCTGAAAATCAAAGCACACGGCGGATTAGCTATAGTTCAAGATCCGGAAACAGCAGAAAGTCGTATTATGCCAGAAGCAGCGATCGCATCTGTAGAGGTAGACTGGATTTTGCAGATACACGACATTGCCCCGTGTTTAATCAAACTTTGTCAACCAGCAGTCCAGTGAATAGCAGGCTTGCTACACCTAAAGTATTAGGGCGTTGCATTTAAAAATGTAGAACTATAAAACTCTTATTTCTACATTCTGGATTCCTGTGCCTGAAGTTTGTAACCTTGGATAGTGGTATCCAATGCTAAATACTGCCAGTCTCAGAAGAACCACGATTTGCTCAATTCCGCCTTTGTTTAAAGCACCGCTATAAAATGCAGCCCAAAGATAAAGTTAATGTCCTTTTAGTGGACGATCATCCAGAAAATCTGTTGGCTTTAGAGGCAATACTGGGCAGCCTCGGTCAAAATTTGGTAAGAGCCACATCGGGCGAACAAGCCTTGAGGTGTCTGCTAAATCAAGATTTTGCTGTGATTTTGCTTGATGTCCAGATGCCAGGAATGGATGGATTTGAGACAGCGACGTTGATTAGACAACGCCCATCGTCGCGCTACACCCCCATTATTTTCCTGACAGCATTCAGCACCAGCGACAATTTTGTGTTTAAAGGTTATTCACTGGGTGCGGTGGACTACCTGCTGAAGCCTCTAGAGCCGGAAATATTATTATCCAAGGTGGCGGTGTTTGTTGACCTGTTCAAAAAGACAGAGGAGGTAAAACGACAAGCTACACAACTTGCAGCCGTCAATGCAAACCTGAGACAAAGTGAAGAGCAATTTCGTTCTTTGAGTGCTTGCTCACCTGTTGGTATTTTCTTAACAGATATCGAAGGTAACTGTACCTACACCAACCCACGCTACCAAGCTATTTATGGCATCACCCTTGAAGAGAGTTTAGGAGAAGGTTGGGCTACCGCAATTCATCCCGATGACCGCGAGGTGGTCTTTAGCAGTTGGTATGCCTGCGCCAATGAAGGCAGGGAATACTCGAACGAGTTTCGCGTACAAACGCCTCATGACGGCATAGTGCGTTGGGTTAATGCCCGCTCATCCCCAATGCTCTCCGCTCAAGGCGAACTTATCGGTTATGTTGGCACAGTAGAAGACATCACCGAGCGCAAAGCCGCAGAAGAAGCACGCGCTCAAATTATTCGCGAACAGGTGGCACGACAGGAAGCAGAGGCGGCAAACCGGGTAAAAGACGAGTTCTTAGCAACCCTTTCCCACGAACTCCGCACCCCCCTGAACTCAATGCTGGGCTGGACGCAACTGCTCCGGAGTCGGAAATTTGATGAAAAGACTACGGCTCGTGCTTTGGAAACGATTGAGCGCAACGCGAAGTTGCAGGCGCAACTCATCGAGGATATTTTGGATGTCTCGCGGATTATTCGAGGCAAACTGAATCTCAATATTTGCCAAATCAACCTGATACCAATTATTGAGGCGGCGATAGATACGTTGCGTCTGGCAGCTGTTGATAAGGAGATTCAACTAGATTTTGAAATGGATTGCTCTTTAAAGGAGGGGGACAATTTATCGAGAACACCCCTGATTGTCTCCGGCGATCCCAGCCGCTTGCAGCAAGTTGTCTGGAATCTTCTCTCAAATGCGATTAAGTTCACACCTGCGGGAGGACGTGTCGAAGTTCAACTGTCAGTCGTCAGGAAATTGTCAAGTTGGAATGTGGAAACGCCAACAGACAGCTATGCCCAAATCAAAGTAAGCGACACCGGCGTTGGCATTAGCGCAGACTTTCTGCCGTATATTTTCGATCGCTTCCGTCAGGCTGATAGCACAACAACAAGGCGATATGGCGGTCTGGGGCTTGGGTTGGCGATTGTCCGTCACTTGGTGGAACTGCAAGGCGGTACTGTCTTTGCCCAGAGTGAAGGAGAGGATCAGGGGGCGACGTTTATTGTAAATCTGCCACTCCCTGGAAGCAGGGAAGTTGTTTCGGAAGATAAGGGAGACTTGGGACAGGAAGTTACCTTGTCCCCTACCCCTCATTCCGAGCATCCGATAACCCCATCGTCCCATCACTCCCTCACAGGGTTGCAGGTACTGGTGGTGGATGACGATACTGATACTCGCGATTTTCTGACTACAGTGCTAGAAGAATATCAGGTGCAAGTGACGGCTGTGGCATCGGTGCAGGAGGCACTCCAGGCACTTGAACATTTGAAACCAGATGTACTGGTGAGCGATATTGGGATGCCGATGGAGGACGGTTATGGGTTGATCCGCAAAGTCAGATCCTTGGAGGCAGAGCATGGGGAGACGATTCCAGCGATCGCTCTGTCTGGGTATGCTAAGGGTGAAGAGCGATCGCGATCGCTAGAAGCTGGCTTTCAGACGCATCTACCTAAACCAGTGCAGCCAGCTGAATTAATCGCAATGGTTGCCCAACTTGCCCAAAGAGAAAATATCTCGGATTTGGAGCGTTCGGAGACTAATACTTAATTAGGTTTTTTGCTAATAGCTAATGGCTTTTAATAATTAGCCATTAGCTTTTAACAATTAGCCATTAGCCATTAGCCATTAGCCATTAGCCATTAGCTATTAGCTATTAGCTAATTGCCTTTTTAAAACCTTCCGCTTCTGTTGAAATAAACCCGCTCTAGTTCATTCAAGTCTCGGCGCAACATTGCCCAGTCGCTTTCCGCCTGACCGCCCAAACGTCGGCGCTGCATGAAAGTATTTATTTGATATGCGCTAGTTAGCACTTGCTGGACATCAGAGGTAGCAGCTTGACGATCGTTGTAGCGATCGCGCAGCCGATTTGTCGCACTTTCAAAATTTTTGGCATACTGGTTAATTTGGTCTTCGCGGTTGGAACCATCCAGACGAGTGCGGTCTAGTGCTTGGTCGAGGCTACTGCGAAACCGATTGGCGTTTCTTTCTATGTTGTTTACCAGTTGCTGCACTTGCCCATTGTAGGATCGACGATCGCCTCCTGGTGTGGTCGTTCCTGGGGCGATGCGATCTAGTTGCGCCAAGTCTCGACGCAGGCTCGCCCACTCGCGTTCAGCTTCACCTCCCAAACGTCTGCGCTGCATAAATTCATCTATTCTAGCTGCCCTATTTAGCACTTCCCGAACATCACTGGAAGCAACTTGTCGTCTGTTGTAGCGATCGCGCAGCCGATTTGTCGCTTCTTCAAAATTTCTGATGTACTCGTTGATGTTATCTTCTCTGCTGGAACCATCCATACGGCTGCGATCTAGCGCTTGGTCGATGAGATTGCGAAAACTATCTGTTCTCGTTTCTATCCGCTCTAAAAGTTGCTCAATTTGCCCGTAGTAGCGGCGATCCAGGCTTTGCGCCTGTACCTGTTGGGGAATTATAGTAGGGCTGGCAACGGCAACGAGGAGCGCTGTTAAAAGAACTGGTTTGAATCTGTTGAGCATTTCTCTTTACCTCGAAGTTTAAAATTTGCTGCTTTACTTTTCAAAGAGCCTAATAAAAGCAAAACTTTCCCCTAAGGGGATACCTACGAAAGGAGATTTACTCACATCAGTTCGCCATGCCTTCTCTCCTGTTGGAGGTACTGTACCCGTTAGCGCTTTAATTTTTGCTTCCGATTGGCGCTGCTGTTGGAGAATTCCTTTTGCTTGCAGTTCTGCCAAATTCTGAGACGCTTTTGTAGAGCAGTATGTTCCTTCAGATAGATAGAGGATCGCCCAATTCCTTTAATCTAATACTCGCCATTCCCCAGGCAAATCCGGCAAAAAATCACGACAAATTTGTGCTGGTGTAAAACTTGGGCGCTTTCGGTTCAAGCGATGCCTTCAGGAAGGTACTCGGCTGGAATTGGGCGATCGCTGCGCTCCTCGTCCCATAATAGGGAGATAACCAACCAGCGATCGCCATTTTTGAGCAGTTGAATACTATTGATGCCACGCGCCAGGGGTGTCGGATCGTCTGCCTTGTAGCGGGCATCAAATGTGCTAAAAACATGGGCAATATTTCCAAACAATTCCAGACGACGGGAAATTTCTACTTCGTAAAATCCCCGCAACTTTCCTGTTTGAATTTGTTCAGCCATTCGGGAAATAAAAGTTTCAACCGACATTGCCTCGACGCTATTTATCTTCACATGAATCATTTGTCCAGCTGGAGCAAATAGCGATCGCAGGAGGTTCCAGTTTGGTTCTCCCTCAACAAAAGAAATTGCCGCATACAACTCTTTGACAGTTGCATCAATTGCCGCTACATCAGTGAGAGTAGCTAGGGGAATAGGCGGCTGTGCTTCATTCATATCTTTTACCTTGTGCATATTTGTCTTAATTTTACTCAGGGTGCAGTATCTCTCAATACAAATTTCTGATTGCAACTTTGATTTACTAAAATTCAAAGTTATTTGATTCGTTTATGTAGGGGTGTACAGCCGTGCGCCCCTATATCTGTATGCAGAACAATGCTAAATGTAATTTATGCAATTTCAAACATCAGGACGGGAATACTGATAATACCCAGGTGACAACCTGAGAATTAGAACAATATATCAACTGCTAAAATTTGAAAATGAAATCTAAACCGCCACTTATTGGAATCACGACCGCCGGACAGTTGGGAACGAGTCTGTTCTGCGTGCGGGGCGAATATGTAGACGCAGTGAGACTAGCAGGTGGCTTACCCATCTTATTACCGCCGGGAGAACCTGATCCAGGTGCCATTTTAGAACGAGTGGATGGTTTAATTTTATCTGGCGGGGGTGATATTGAGCCGACCCTTTACAATGGTTCATCGCATCCGACAGTTTATAACGTAGATCAGCAACGCGATCGCTTTGAGTTAGCTTTAGCAAAATTGGTGCTGGCTACAGATATCCCAGTTTTGGGTATTTGTCGCGGTTTAGAAGTGCTGGTGGTAGCAACTGGCGGTAATTTGGTGCCACATTTGCCAGATGAATTTGGAGAAGCGATCGCGCACCGTTCTCATCAGTCTCGCCATTCTGAGCATACTGTAAAAATTTGCCCAAAAAGTCGCCTCGCATCTACAATTGGCATCACAGAGGCACATATAGTATCTTGGCATCATCAAGCTGTGCGAACAGTTCCGGCGGGGTGGCGCGTCACGGCAAAAGCTGGTGATGGTGTTATTGAAGCATTAGAGCATGAAACGCATCCTTGGGCGATCGCTCTCCAATGGCATCCAGAAATGGCACCCCACGATCCGCATCAGCAACGCATCTTCCAGTCGCTAGTCGAAGCGGCACGCGATCGCATGATCTAATTTTAAAGAAGTAGAAGATGCGATCGCCTGAAGGATATCTAGTTGCAGTTCGCTACAGATAAAAGTTTTGATTGGAGCTTCTTCAGACAGCAGTCAAATGGACAAGATTTGACAGTAAGGTGGCGAGCGTTTTGCCCGATTTAGACTGATGATACTAATTCGACGACCATCGCCACTACGACCTCTGGCTCAATGGGTTTTGCAACGTGACGTTGAAAGCCTGCCGCCTCCGCTTGCTGTCGATCGACTTCTCCGGCATAGGCAGTCAGAGCGATCGCAGGAATTTGTTTCCCCTCCGGAAGTGTGCGAATTTGACGCATCAGCATATAGCCATCCATCACTGGCATTCCAATATCGCTGACGATGATGTTAGGAACGGATTGGGAGAAAGCCCTTAGTGCGTCAATTCCAGAAGCAACGGTGGTAACGATCGCACCAGCTTGTTCTAAAACAAAAGCCACAAACTCTCGTGAGTCCGTTTCGTCATCGACGACTAAGATGTGAATACCGCTCAAATCACTATCTCTAACGGGTGATGGATCTAAGGTTGGTGATTCAATTAACTGAGGTGCCAAGGGAATTTGAACTGTGAATGTCGCACCTAGCCCAATACCTGGACTGTCTACTGTAACCGTACCGCCGTGCATCTCGACAACTTGCCGTGCGATCGCCAGTCCCAATCCCAAACCCCCAAATTTACGAGTTGTGGCTCCATCCTCTTGCCGAAAATGCTCAAACACATAAGGCAGAAAGTCAGGATTGATGCCTTTTCCAGTATCGGTGACTTGAATCTGGGCATGAGTTTCAGTTTGGGTTAACTTAACGGTAATTTGCCCGCCTTGAGGGGTGAATTTTACCGCATTGGATAAAAGATTCCAGATTACTTGCTGCAAACGCCCGGCATCGCCAATTACCATTCCCTGAGAGGGTGAAAAGGTGGTTTGAATTTGCAGTAACTTGGCTTCGGCGGCTAGTCGAACGGTTTCTAACGCGGCCGAGATCACCATATTCAAGTCAACAGACATCGCATTCAAACTCAGTTTGCCGCTCAGAATGCGGGAGATGTCGAGCAGGTCATCAATCAGTTGTGCCTGGAGTCGGGCGTTGCGTTCGATCGTGGCAAGGGCGGTAGCCGTTTTTGTAGCGTCCAGATTCCCTCGCTGTAACAAGCTCGACCAGCCGAGAATCGGATTGAGCGGCGATCGCAACTCATGAGACAGCACTGCCAGAAACTCGTCTTTAATGCGGTTGGCACGTTCGGCGGCTTCTCGTGCAGTTTGTTCGCGTTGCAGGAGTTGTTCGCGTTCAGCTTCGATGCGCTTGCGATCGCTAATATCTTTGAACACGATGGCAACTTTTCGGGCTTCTGGCTGCCCGGTGCGGCAAGCATAAACGTCAAACCAACGGTTCATTACTTCGGAGCCATTTTCAAAGCGAACGGATTTACCCGTCAGAGCGACTTGTCCGTAAATCTTAATCCAGTGGTCTTCAATATCTGGAACTAACTGACGCATCGTTTTACCAACGGCTTGTTGAAGTGCTGTTTGTTGCTCGAAGACAGGATTGATTTCTAAGAAGCGGTAGTCAATCGGCGTGTCATTGGCATCAAACAGCACTTCAATGATGCAAAAGCCTTCATCGATCGACTCAAACAGCGTTCGATAGCGTTCCTCCGATTGCCGCAGGGCTGCTTCCGCTTGAATTTGATCGGTGACATTCTTAAAATAAACGGTGATTCCCTGTGCGGCAGGGTAGCTGCGGACTTCGTACCAACGATCGTGGTCGGGATAAAACGCCGTCAGTGAGGCAGGCACGCGATCGCGCATTGCGCTCCAATAGATCGGCTCAAACTCGTTGCCAATCAGCCCTGGGTATTCTTCCCATAAATTCTTGCCAATCAAATCACCCGGAATGCGATCGACCAGTTTTTCGGCAAATTGATTGACGTAGGTGAACCGCCAGTTCTCATCCAGGGCAAAGAATGCTTCACCAATGCTCTCTAGAATATTCCGGCTTTGCTCCTCGGTTTCACGCAAGGCTGCTTCCGCCCGTTTGCGATCGGTGATATCCATCACTATTCCTAACAACCGAGTCGGCGTACCACTGGAGTCACAATAAACGCTGCTGCGTACCCAAATCCAATACACGCTTTGATCGGCGTGGATGATTCGACATTCAAAGTTCCAGTTGGTATTGGCTGAAAGGGTTTCTTGAAACTTCTCATTCACAGAGGCGCGATCGTCGGGATGAACGTGGGTTAAGAAAATGTCGTAGCTCCATTCCGGCAGCAGCGACTCATAGCCAAAGATTTGATCGTGTCTGAGCGATCGATGAGCAGTGTAAGGCTGCGTCGTGAGATCGAGATCCCAATCGCCAATTTGGGAGGCATCTAACATAAATCGCAGCCGCGCCTCACTCTCGCGCAGTGTCGCCTCAGCCTGCTTACGATCGGTGATGTCAACGGCAGCGCCGTAAACCACTTGTTCTTCTGGGTACGACTGGGCGTTCCAGAGCAACCAGCGATAGGAGCCGTCTTTGTGTCGATAACGGTTTTCAAACGTAAAGGTTTCGTTGCCGGAGAACAGACTGTCGGCTTCTGAAACCGAGGCGCTGAGGTCTTCTGGGTGGACAAACTCAGCCCAGGGGCGGGATGTCATTTCGTCCGATGTCCAGCCGAGGATTCGTTCAAAGGTTGGGCTGACCCAGTGGAAATAGCCGTTTATGCCCGTAATCACTTGCAAATCTGAACCGAGGGCAAGAAAACGTTCTCGTTCCTGCTCAACTTTTTTGCGATCGTTGATATCCCGAAAGAAGACAGACAATCCAGTCGGTGAAGGATAAGCGTGAACCTCTACCCACAAATCAAACGGAGGATAATATTCCTCAAATTCCACCGCCACCTGCTCGCTCAACGCTCTGCGATACTGGAATTCAAACTGATTGCCGATCGTGGCTGGGAAGGCTTCCCACATCGTTTTGCCCAGCAGTGCTTCTAAGGGAGTTCGTGACACTCGTTGTGCGGCAACGTTTGCGTAGGTAAAGCGAAAGTCGAGATCCAATGCCATAAACGCATCAGTCACGCGCTCCAGAAGGGTTCGCTCTCGCACAGTTGCTTCCTGTCGTAGGCGTGCCAGCTTCAAACTTGCTTCTACCTTTACCAGCAGTTCACGCGCCGAGAACGGTTTAATCAGATAGTCGTTGGCTCCAGCTTCGAGTCCTTCAACGCGGGATTCTTCGCCGGCGCGGGCTGATAAGAGAATGATCGGAATGTCTTGGGTTGCGGGATTAGAACGCAGCGATCGCAACAACTCAAACCCATCCATCCCCGGCATCATCACATCGCTTAACACTAAATCAGGTGGATTGTTCTCAATGGCGGTCAAAGCAGCAACGCCATCGGCGACGGTTTGAACGGTATAAGAACCGCTTAGGAGTCGCCGAATATAGTCGCGCATATCAGCGTTGTCATCTGCCAATAAGATTTTCGATTGAGCTGCCCGATTGGCTGGTGCCAGATTTAAGTTAGTAGGATTATTGTCTAATTCAAAATCCAAAATCGGCAATCTAAAATCGCCATTCTCAGGCAACCACCGTTGAGCTTCTTCGACATAGGGTATTGCCCCTAACGCCGTTGATGCTAACGTGCGATCGGCTCCAATGCGCTCTGGCGGCAGATGAGCAGTTCCGGCGGGAATCGTCACCGTAAAGCAACTTCCCTGCCCGAAGGTGCTGGAAACCGCGATCGCTCCCCCATGTAGTTTGACGAGTTCTTGCACCAGCGATAGCCCGATGCCAGAGCCTTCAAAACTCCGTCCTTGAGAATTTTTGACCCGATGAAATCGCTCAAATAAATGCGGTAATTCTTCAGGCGGAATGCCGACTCCTGTATCCGCAACCGATAATTTAACGTGAGAGTCTACCCACTGCAATCGAACAGTAATTGAGCCAGATAACGTAAACTTAAAAGCATTTGATAATAGATTGAGAACGATTTTTTCCCACATTTCGCGATCGATATAAATCGCTTCGGGCAAGGGTGGACAGTCAACAATCAGCGACATTCCGGCTCGTTCAATCAGCGAGCGAAACGTACTGGCAAGTTCCGCCGTATAAGTTGGCAAATCTACAGGTTCAAAAGCTGCTTGGACTCGACCTGCTTCGATGCGTGAAAAATCGAGCAAGCTATTGACGAGTTTGAGCAGCCGCATTCCGTTCCGCTGCACCAGTAGTAATTGTTCGCGTTCTTGAGGTGGAATTGTTCCATTCAAATTCGCGATCGTTTCTTCCAACGGCGACAGCATTAAGGTCAGCGGCGTGCGGAATTCGTGGGAAACATTGCTAAAAAAGGTGGTTTTGGCGCGATCGAGTTCTGCCAGTGCTTCGGCGCGTTTGCGTTCTGCTTCATAGGCTTGGGCGTTCGCGATTTCTGTGGCAATATTGCTGGCTACCAGGTCAAAGAAGCTCCGGTATTCATCATCAAACGCACGTCTAGGGCTAATTCCAAGAACTAGAAATCCTGCTAATAGCTGCTTTTGACCCGCCATCGCGATCGGCAAGACGATCGCCTGCTTCGACGGTTCATCCCAGGCTCCACCAGAGAGCATCCCAAACCGGGTGATTAATTCATCAATAATCTCAGCATCCCCAGTCTTTTTAACCTGTGCAAACTTCCAGCAATCACCTTCAGTAGCCAAGTTAACAAGCTTGGGCCCCGCGGGTGTCCCAGCGTTTATCCTGACCGTTCCCACCAGCCGAGCTTGTTGCCCCTCCTGTTCGACCAGGTACAGCAAACCAAAGGAAATGTCGTAAGGATTGTTCGCAAGGGTGGCGCAGGCCATGCGACAGGTTTCCTCAACGGACTTGGCTTCTCCGGTACTAGCAGCGAGTTCCCGTAACGTTCTGAGCCGCCGTTCACCAATCACCCGTCGGGTCGTTTCAGTCACAGCCGTAAACGCCCCTCCCACCTCGCCTGTTTCTAGAAAAATTGGGCTGTAGGAGTAGGTGAAAAAAGCTTCCTCGGTGTATCCGTAGCGATCAACTAGCAGCAGCATATCGTCAGACCAAGTTGCCTGTGCTGTTTCCAGTACGCTCTCTAGCTGCACCCCAATAATGTCCCAAATTTCTAACCAAACTTCTTGTCCGGGTCGTCCTAGTGCCTTTGGGTGTTTAGTCCCCAGGATGGGTTGCCAAGCATCGTTGTAGAGCAATACTAATTCTTTCCCCCACCAAATGACCATCGGGAAGCGGGAGTTCAAGACTAAAGGCACAATGGTGCGTAAGCTTTGAGGCCAGGTTTCGACAGCCCCCAAGGGCGTTTGCGACCAATCGCGCGATCGCATCAGCGCACCCATCTCGCTACCACCCACAAACAAATTCTCAGATAATGTGCTAACTTCACCCATGACACGCCTATCCTTCGTGTGAGAAGTGCTGCGTTAGCAGCCGTTGGATTCCGGATCGAAGCGTTTCTGAAGAAAACTGGCTAAGTTGATCAATTAGTGCTAATGCGCGAAACTGTTTTATTGCCAGAGGTGAAGGCTGAATATGCCCGTTTTCCCACCGATTGATAGTCGCGTAAGCAACACCCAGTGTCTCTACAAGCTGCGCCTGAGTCAGGTTGGTCAATTGCCCCAGTTCATCAATTAATTTGCCAACTTCAGGCTGATCCAGCACAGATGTGGTGTTAACTGCTGCATTTTTAGGAAAGCCCATAAAAGTGGTATGCGTAACAAATATTATAGTTCTTATCCATCATAGGGTAGAAAAAAGCAATGTTCTGCCCTTATAGATAAATGTGGAGTTATATGGCAAAGACTAAGCTTAAAAGTCTTACTCCTGAACAAGAAGCACTGATTCCGGTAATCCGTGAAAAATGGATAGCAATTGTTTTCTCCAAAGGACTAATTAATCGCTCAAAAGCTAAAGAAGCGGTTCAATTTGCTTACTCCGCAATTGGCAAAAAAGACCCTGAAATTATTTTTTTTGATAGCCCTTATGCAGCTTTAAACAGCCCGATTCTAAATAGAAAAGGGAGATTTTTAGGGAATTTATTTGACTTTGAGCTGAAATGGAAATTAGAGCAGCAACTGATGAGTCACAAGGCAAGACAATTTCAGTATCTAGCGTACCAACTATATAGCAGTCCTAAATGATTCGTGAAGGAGAGATCCCGCACTTCTGTAAGAAGTGCGGGATCTGAAGGGCTGGTATCTCACAACTCTGGCGAGGATTGCTATAGAAAAGCAATTCGCTGGGTGAATTGGGGAATCGATCCTGAAGAATTTTCCGTGCAAACATGAAAATACTCCCTCAAAACCAATTTTCCTCCTTCCCAGTCCGCAGCCTGGGAAGGAGAAATTTAGCTAAACAGCGCGATCGCGTGGTGGCGGATGTGATCTTCAATGAAAGTGGCGATAAAATAGTAACTGTGGTTGTACCCTTCTTGGTAGCGCAAAGTTAGCGGTTGTCCCGCTTCTGCACACGCTTTTTCAAACGCCTCTGGAAGCAGTTGTTCGGCGAGAAACTGATCCGCTGTGCCTTGGTCGATGAGAATGGGACGGTTAAATTTGGCACTCAGTACCAATTCGCTTGCATCGTAGTTGCGCCAGCTTTCCTTATCTGCGCCAAGGTAATTACTGAAAGCTTTCTGACCCCAAGGACAGCGCATCGGCGCGGCAATGGGTGCAAAAGCTGAAACCGATTTATAAAGCTCAGGGTTTCTTAAAGCACATACTAAAGCTCCGTGTCCGCCCATCGAATGCCCGAAAATTCCCATTTTTTCAGGTTGTACCGGGAAATTATCGGCAATTAGAGCAGGTAATTCGCGGACAACATAGCTGTACATTTGATAATGCGATCGCCACTTTTGCTGAGTAGCATCAACGTAAAATCCCGCACCAGTACCAAAATCCCAATCTTTATCTTCACCTTCAATTCCCCTATTACGAGGGCTGGTATCTGGTACAACGAGCATTATCCCGTACTTAGCAGCAAATTGTTGTGCGCCAGACTTACCCATAAAGTTCTCTTCAGTGCAAGTCAAACCTGAGAGGAAATAAAGAACTGGTACTGGTGCTGATTTTGCTTGCGGTGGCTGATAGACAGAAAATCGCATTTCGCCGTTACAAGTATCAGAAACATGGCTGTAAAAACCAATTTTACCGCCAAAACAAAGATGCTCAGAAACCAGTTTGGGAAACGCTGACATAAGGGTTCATCCAATAGTATGCCCACACTCCTGTTGCGGTCGATGCTCCGCAAACGAAGCCGTAGCGTTGGCAGGCTTAATTATACAGGCTTTGTTTCTGTAACGCCAGACTAAAGTCTTGAGCGGCTCGCTCGATAACCAAGCTGAGCTAATCCAATTTTGGATTAGAAACTATTGCATATGTAGCACAATACGGTTCAGTTAAGAATAATTGTAGTACCCCGTCTATCATAAAATGTTTGGTTAATTGTAGGAAATGGTTGAGGTGCGCGTTACCCAACTTTATCAGGATTTTGTTGGGTTGCATCGCTTAACTATTCCCTACTATTAATAACTAGAGTGATCGCTGTGTCTCCCCCACACATGAGGCACCTCAGTAATAGCATTCCCAGGCTGAGCCTTTTAACGAGGAAAATTAAGTACCAGCAGCCCGCTTCGTGCGAAAACTCACATTTACCCCATCGCTTAATTGCTCTAGCACCAACAGAGGTGTTGGCTTTGCCTTCTGATCCCAATTTAGTTTTACAATGCGCCCCTGAATTGTTGGTTGCCAAGTATCGTGATCGTCTGCTGGAGAGAGGAATGTTTCGATACAGTCTATAATTTGGCTAATCGTAGCAGAAGTAGCCTGAGTAGGTAATTTCATTAACTTAATTTGGATGCGGAAAAGCACCCGCTTAGAGCGCCTTGTGCCTTCTCCCGTCTCATAAATAACATCAAAGATTTCATCCACTTGACGAGCTTGCGTACTAGCAATTCCAACCGCTGCTTGCGATGCTTGAGTCGGACGGAGAGCTAAGGTGATTAGTTCTTTAACTCTAACTTTAATTTGATTGACGACCGCAAAGTGAAACACCTCCTCATCCATTCGCATTCTCAGGTAGTCTAAGTTAAACTCCCGCGAGTTAACCAAGTCAGGATTGCTTTCCATTCTATGAATAGAATCAAGCGCCAACTTTAACTTTTTCTGGAGGTCTTTGATTTTAAAATCTTGTAACTTGGCTCTCTTTGCTATCTCATTAGATTTGATCTTGACAAATACTCCCCCAGCAATCAGCAGTAAAGCCAATCCTCCGGTGGTGAACATCCAGATTGACGGTGGTTGAGGGTTAGCAGCTGCGGCTGCTTGTTGTGCGGTTTGAGTTTTTTTGGCTGGGAGTTGAGTCTTCTTAGCAGGGGTTTGAGCTAAAAGAGAGTCTACAAAAATCATGGGAGTGGACATATAGGCTACGGCTAGAAATTGATGTCTATTATCAGGATTCCCAAAGTAAAAGTTAAAAATGAAAAATAATTTAATTTTCCATTTTTATTGATTTAGTTTTGCCACCGTGTGCGGTGACATCGCGCATCAATATGGCATAGGTTTGGAAATCGGGTGTAGCGGCCCAAGCCACCAGACCACCAAGGGTCGAGGAACCAATAAAGTTGAGTGCCAGAAAGCCCTTCGCAGGTGAAGTCTATTGCATCCCCAACAATATGACGGCTGTATAATGCGCCACCAAGCGCTCGATTAATGGCTGGTGGTCGATACCAGCTGGCGACTAAAATTGGCCGTCCAATGCGATCGCGTGCTTTCTGTGCCATTTTAGCAATCCGGACGATCGCATCTAAAGTCTCTTGATTGGGTGGCATCCAGATACCTCCAGAGGTAGCTTCTGCCCAGGTAAAGTTGCCATCCGGCACGATTGCAGCCGACAGCTGAATATTTTCTAGCGTCCAGTGTTCGGGACGCTCTTTAAAGATAACTGGCATTGGCTTGGGTGGAGAATCCGGGGAATCTTTCCGCGCCTTATATATGCGTTTGAGATCGTCGAACAGGGAACGGATGGCTTGATCTCTAGTCACATTGCGCCAAAGTTGAACCAGACGAATTAAAGCTTCCCGTTGGTAATCCAGTTCTTTATATTCAATAGGCAAACGGCGGATAAACTCTAGTAATTCATTGTCCAACTGGACGGCAAGATGAGAGAAGGTAGTGCGATCTGCGGTACTGCTACCCAACATTTGGGGATCGATGCCCAAAGCCGCCAGCGCCGCCGCACGCGAGTCTAATTTCCGCCAGAGTCGCAACAACTCGGTGAGGGCATGGCGTTGGGTTCCGGTTCCTTGATAATACTGGGGGATAAACTGCACAAAGGCAATCAGTGCGGGATCGATTATTTTAATTCCAGTTTCGGCGGAGGTGTTGTTTTTCAAAGATGCGATCGCATCTTCCCGCGACTGGAGTTGTCGCCACAGCTGAGTTAGGCGCAGCAGTGCTTCCCGTTGATACGGATAACCAGAGTAATTTTGGGCAACTTGCTGGATAAATTGCTTCAGGGGAATATCTAGCGCAGATTCATCGAAGTTGTCTTCAGCTAAGGCTTGATCCCCCCTAGCCCCCCTTGGAAAGGGGGGAGAAAAGTCCCCATTTTCAAGGGGGGTTGGGGGGATCTTCTGCAAAGAGGCTACGAAAAGCTTTGCGATCGCATCTTCCCTGGTATCCAAGTGATGCCATATCCGCACCGCTTCCAGCACCGCATCCCGTTGCTGAGGCAAGCCTATATAGTAATCAGCAACACGTTCCACCAAACTTACTAACGCCTGATCCAGATAAGCAAGATTTTCTGGCAAGCCTGCCACCGAAAAATCTATAGCCATGTCTTTCAGGTAAGCTTGCAGTAGCGCATCAGCGTTACTTGCTTCCAAAAGCGCCGCCGTGGGTTCGCTGGCAGATGGTACATAACCAGCAGCGACAGATTGAAGGAAGCGATCGCTATAACGACCTTTTTCCACATCCCACATTTCGGCACCTTTCCACCCCTGAACAACTAAACTGTTGCACAGACTTCCAATAGTATTAGCCGCATATTGCACCTGTTTCGGAAAAGAATCTACCTCTTCCAAAGGAATCCGGTTAGCCGGAGAGATGCCCAGCCCCTTTTCTGTGTCCGATAGCGACGGTGAAGAGTGTACTTGATAAAGCGCCGCCAAAATCGGCTTGTGGATGCCCGTCCGTTCCGCTTCTAAAAGATAGTAGTAATTGCGCTGGTTTGGTGTCAGTGTTGGCATAGCCATTTTTTTTTCCCACTAAAACCACTTTATGATCACTTTCCTACCGCTTCATCAAGCTAATATGAAGAATTACTTGAAAAATGTTCGTCTAGTTGCAACCGACATGGATGGCACCTTGACGAGCCAAGGCAAGTTTACCGCAAGTTTACTCCAAGCTTTAGAAAATTTAGCAGATGCCAGCATTCCCGTGCTGATTGTCACCGGGCGTTCCGCTGGCTGGATGAGTGGTTTAAGCGCGATATTGCCAATTGCGGGTGCATTAGCAGAAAACGGCGGCTTATTCTACCCATCTGGCACCGAAACCCCAGTAACTTTAACCCCCATTCCCGATATTGTTGCCCACAGACAACAGCTTTATCATATTTTTGACCAACTCAAATCTAAATTTCCTTATCTTCAAGAATCTGGTGACAATCGTTTTCGCATTACCGATTGGACATTTGATAATCGCCAACTGACACCCGATGATCTGCAAACTATAAACGCATTTTGTCAAGAATTGGGCTGGAGTTTTACCTACAGTTCCATACAGTGTCACATCAAACCAAAGCAACAAGATAAAGCAACTGGTTTGCTGAAAGTATTAACCCATCACTTCCCTCAATACACACCAGAACAAGTTGTCACAGTTGGCGATAGTCCCAACGATGAAAGTTTATTTAATCCTCAATATTTTCCCCTTTCCGTTGGTGTGGCAAATGTTTTAGAGTATGCCAATCAGTTAACTCATAAACCCGCTTACATTACCAAGTTTGCCGAAGGCGAGGGATTTTGTGAATTAGCGAAATTACTTTTAAAGTAGAGTGGGATAGAATTTTTATAGTCTTCATTTCTATTAGTTTCGGACTTTTGCGTACAAAAACTGCCCTTTCTGCCTTAAAATCCAGCCGACCCAGGCTTCATTTGTTCACCTTTAACTTTGGTAGTTAGCTGTTTGTGCTTATAATTTTGGTGTCCCTAATGGGAACAGTTTGATGATAACTTTCCCAATTCGATTGCCCCAGAAGAATACGATATATTTAAAGATAAGTACACTTTGGGTTTTTACAAATGGCTTGGCTACACCAGTATTTTAAAATAGGACGCTACAGAAGAATATTACCTTATTAAATGTACTGGTTTAGGATTGCCATAAATTTAAGCTGAAGTAAAATTATAAATTATTACTGTCCTACCATCCGCATTAAGAAAAACGAGTGGTCAAGAATGGTAGAATTTGGAAAAGCTTATGAAATCCTGATAGTTAGTCATCAAGGTAAAACTGTTGAAGAGATAATTCAAATTAGTGATGTTTGGAATACATTAAGTTATGCTGAATCTCAAGTAGGGAAGGAAGCGCATAATATACTAATTTAATTTGATTGTAATTTAGAGGAACAGCATAACGATTTAATACTTTACTGGCACAAATTAGTGGAAAGCGTACATTATGAAAATATAAAAAAATATCGCCCAATTCCCTTTGAGTTGTGATGGAATTAATCAGCGATCGCATTCGTCATCAAGTAGCAGCGCGATCGCGCTATCTAAAGTTCATCGAGATTAATTCCCCGTTCTTGTAACTTAGCCATTAACTCTGCAAGCTGCTGTTGAGCGCCCTCAGCGCGTTGGCGTTCAGTTTCAGCACGTTGGCGTTCCTGTTCAATGACATTCTCAGGAGTCGGGAAGCGGTTTCCGTTCTGGTCATACCAGTAGAGCCAATCACGAGTCCAACCATGATGCGTCCCCGACTCGTACCCAATGCCTAAATTAATTTCTGGTATCCATACTGGGTTGCCAAACTGTCGTATGTAAACCCCATTTTCTAACCGATAAACTTCAAAAGGATCGTGCTTGTCCCGCCGCCAGTAATCAGGGTTGTAGATAACGTAATACAGCGCCCCGATGCTGGCATATTTGGCCATTTTGTCGTCATATTCTCCGCCTTTTGTTTGGGAAACATATTCTAAGACAAACTGGGGGACAACCTGTTCTTGCCAAATTAAATAGCTGAGTCTTCCTCGGTTACTCTTGTGTCGCGGTACTCCTAAACTTAAGAAACCATCCGGTACAATTGCTGGCTGTTGGGGGTCATAATAAACTCCCATATTGATCCCAAAAAACCAGTCAGTGCGGTTTGCCCATGATAGACATAGGATGACCCGCAGCAGATGAGGAATCAAAAGTTGAAATTCGTTATCCACAGGGGTGTTGTCAGAGTTGGGCAGATCCTCCTCTGTGGGAAGGTACTGCAACGGATTGTACTGTACCATATAAGACTTCTCTTTTATCCTGATTGCTTGCATTTTAGCAAAGGAATCGGGGTTTTCTTCCTAGCAATAAAGCGTTTCCTTACTGGAGCGATCGCGTCTGATTTCACCTAGTAGAAGTATTAGTAAAATTTGGTTTCAATTTCCCCAAACGGTCGAAAGGCCAGAAGCGAACAAATGCTTTACCGATGATGCGATCGCGTGGTACAAAACCCCAGTAGCGACCATCATAACTATCTTGGCGGTTATCACCCAATACTAAATAAGAATTAGGCGGTACAATAACAGGCCCCCAATCTTCCCCCTTAGTATCTCCAATATAGTTTTCCCGCAAAAGTTTGTCATTTATATAAACTCTTCCGGCTTTAATTTCTACCTTTTCTCCCGGCAACCCGATCGCACGTTTAATAAATGTATCGTGGAAATTTTGTTCCTGTAGCTTTTTTGTAGGTGAAAACAATACAATGTCGCCACGCTGAGGATTTTCAAAGTGATAACTTACCTTATCCGCCATCACACGATCGTTAACTTCCAGGGTAGGCAACATAGATCCGGAAGCAACATAGCGGCTTTCGGCAACAAAGGTGCGAAACCCAAAGGCAAAAATTACGCTTAGTCCAACTGTTTTAAAACCCTCAAGCCAAACATTGTTAACTTTCATCTGCTGATGTTTATCTGTCACTTTTGCCTCCCTTAAAATAGTGTTGCTTTAGTTTACTTCGCTAAGCCTTGAAGACGCTAAGCTGAGGTGATTGTGCCATTTTGTGGGATGTAAAGAGCTGTAAAGCAGATTGCCGATGTCTATAGCGCCTCTAGACAAGTGGGTTGGGAATGCGATCGCTATTTTCACATTTACCGGAAGATACTGGTACGGTAGCGCGGTAGGCTGGTATCAGGGAATTGCCCGCTGGAGGGATCGACCGATATGGAATTCAAACTAAGGAACGCCTTTAAGTTTTATCAAAATTTAGATCATCAAAATCAAGCCATTGATGAGCTAGAACAATGGTTGCACGATAAGCACCCAGAGGAGTTAGAGAAATTTCACCAAGCCTTGCTAAGTGGGCCCAGCCCGGAAATTCACGCGGAAGCGATCACCTTACCCAAAAAACAAACCAGTGAAATGCTTGATCTAGCAAGCTACTCGGATAAAATTAGTTTAAACGATCCGATTATTCCCGGAGGCGATATTACTTGGGCAGAAGCGATTCCTAATGGCGATCGCCACCTCCCCGAAAACAAAGAAATCGTCCAAAATATTATCACCCTAGCCGAGCAGCTACAAGTTATTAGAGATCAAATTGGCAAGCCTTTCCGCATCACCAGCTGGTATCATCATCAACCCTTCGGTTTTAAGCTCAATGGAGCGTCGAAGAAAGAGTATGTGATGGGAGGAGCTGTTGATTTCTGGGTGGAGGGCTACACCGGCCCTCAACTGGCTCAGATGTTGGATTGGTGGGAGGGCGGTTTAGGTACGTACCTTTATGTACCCTACATGGTTCATCTAAATATTGGCTCCCGTCGCCGCTGGCAAGCACCATATCCGCGTTAGGGAGAGTTATGAGTTATGAGTTTAAACAGCCTTCAATTCAAACTTAACACTCAAAACTCTTTTATTACGAGATAGTAGGAAAGTTATAGCAGTCCTATTTCATTTGTAAACTGTAGGACAGGCGGGAGAGCAAGTTTCCGGCGAAAACGCTACAGAGGAAAAAATATTTCATAACTCATTTAGGACTGCTATATCAACAAATGCGCTCTTTAGATCGGGAATAAATTCGACAATCTACATCTTAACATTGGGAAAGCTAATCATTAATGGGAGAGTGAAAAGTTAGGAGGTGAGGAGCCAGTAATTAATAACTTATAACTAACTTTAATTCCCAATCCCCAATCCCCAATTCCCAATTCCCAATTTTAGTAATTAATTCCCAATACACCTTGCAGTATAGTTCCCCTTAGCTGGGCCAGGTATAAATTAGCATTTTGCAGATTAACACCAAGCAAGTTTGCATCTATCATCTTGGCGTATGCTAAGTTAGCAAATCTCATATCTGCCTGTTGCAAGTCAGCACCTTCTAAATTGGCACCGCGCAAGTTAGTAAATCTCAGAAAGGAATTTTGCAAGTTAGCTTGCTTGAGTTGGGCGCGATCTAAATTAGCTACGTACAAATTAGCACCAGCAAGATTTGCTTTTGTCAAGTTAGCTTTTGTCAAGTTTGCCCGTTGCAGGTTAGCATCTCTCAAGTCAGCGCCGCTTAAATCAGCACCGGTGAGATCACAACCTAAACATTCTTTGGTTTTTAGCAAACGATCTACGTGTCCCGGATTTGCAGCTTGTACGGGTGTTGTTAAACACAGCACTGATAGCGCGGCAACTAGCGTTTTGAGTTTCATAGTATTTATAGCATTCTAATTTTATTATGGCGCTATTTAGAGGGAACGAACCGCAGAGGGAATAGGGTGAGTAGCCTCACTTTGCTAATAGCTGCCTACAATGAGCTTATATCAAAGTTAACAATGCTGCTATGACTTCCGTTACTACACAATCAGAGCTAGGTTTACTCTTACCTGACCATACACAATTACCAGAGTCAGATGGCACATTTGTAAGCCAGTCGCTTGCGGGGGTTCCCCCCGTTGTGCGAACTGGCGCGAAAAATTGGCAAGAGCATCCCCAAAGCATCTTACTGACTGGCGCGATTCTACCTATCCTAGAGCAACGTCATCCCGATGAAAACTATTGTATTGGACAGGATTTAGGCATCTACTGGCGCATTACTCAACCACCAGAACGAGGCGCAGAAGCACCAGACTGGTTTTATGTGCCAAATGTCCCGCCTACATTCAATGGTCAAATTCGCCGTTCTTATGTCATGTGGCAAGAACATATTGCACCATTGATTGTGTTGGAATTTGTATCTGGGGATGGAGAAGAAGAACGCGACACCACACCCATGACTGGCAAATTTTGGGTTTATGAACAGGTGATTCGTCCGGCATTCTACGGAATTTATGAAGTAAATAAAGCCAGTGTTGAGGTCTATCACATGATAGAAAATCGCTATGAACTCATAGCTGCAAATGAGCGGGGACACTATCCAATTTCACCGCTTGGAGTGGAGTTGGGAATTTGGCAAGGAAAGTATCAAAATACAGAATTACCTTGGTTGCGTTGGTGGGATGCACAAGGTAATTTGTTGTTGACTGGTGATGAACGCGCTGAACAGGAAAGCCAACGCGCTGAAACTGAGCGCCAGCGGGCGGAAGCTGAGCGCCAACGCGCTGAGCGATTAGCAGCACAATTAAGAGCTATGGGAATTGAACCGGAAGCGTGACATACTCCCGAACAAAACCTCTACGGGGATAGGGTTGAGAGTATGTCACCAGCACTAGAATTAACGTGCTGTCCCTGAGTGAAATTCCCTATTTTGATAATTCACTCCGGTTTGTGGAATTCTGGAGCGTTTTACCTGCTTGATACATAGCATTGTGTAATAAACAAACCAACTGACTATTCCTAATAGCTTTGATCCATCTTCAAGCAGGAATTCTCCTTCTCCTCCCCGTATGGATGAGGGTAGAGGAATTTTCCCAGAATCAACTAACACTGAAAATCCAAACCATCCAATCGCCAATATCAGGGGAATAAATTCGGTTTTCAGTATTACTTTTCTGAAGCATATTAGGTAGAGGGATAGCATTATTCCATATCCCAGATACACAATCTTTTCAGGGATAAATAAATAATTAGGAAAAAAATCTTCATGCAAAAGGAAAAAATCATCGAACAAAAGAACCGAGGTGACGAGTCCAGAAAACAGCAAAAATGACTTCGGGATTCTTTGCTCAGAATCTTTGCGGAGAACTGCAAAAGTAAAAAAGCAGATAGCTGCCGCAGAACACCACAACAACATACCCAGGTTAGAGATGATTCCTAAGTAAAATGGTTGCTGCATAATTGCTAATGGATCTCTAGTCAGATGCGTAACAGGTATTACCTTTTGTAAGTTAATTATAATTAAAATGACAGCAGTGGGTATATATGCTAACAGCAGGATTGGTAGTAAATTTTTAAAGCGAGTTAAATTAATTGAGGTTGGTTCAATCTTTAATTGCTGTTGTTTCATCTTGCTGACACTTTTAACGATAAATTGCTGGAAAAATAAATTTTTATTTGTTTTTCCCTGAAAAATTACAGCACTGCGGTTGCTGGTGCCGAATCAAGCTAAGCTTTTAACTGATGATTTAGCTAATCAGAAGTATTTGATTAACTTCAGGTTAACAAATGATTAAAAGTATTATATAAAGGATTGATGAAGGAGAGCGCAGTTTGTTAAGGATTTGTTAAAGACGGGACGCTTTTGGGACGGTAATACCCAGCCGGGGATACGTAAATACCGATCCTGGCAATGCACAAGGCTACTTACAATGACCATAGAGGCAGCCATAAGCCAGATGTAATGCTGATTTTTCTGTGTTATGGGTGTCTGGAGTGGTTTGTTAATCAGTAGTTATCATGCAACCAACTAATCCGAACCAATTTACAGAAAAAGCTTGGGAAGCCATCACCCGCACCCCAGATATTGTTAAATCTGCCCAGCAGCAACAACTGGAAAGCGAACACTTGATGAAAGCGCTGCTGGATCAAGAAGGACTCGCCACCAGCATTCTCAACAAAGCTGGGGCGAACGTGCAGCGATTTAGAGAACGCACGGAAGACTTTATTAAGCGTCAGCCCAAGGTTTCTGGTAGCGGCACCTCTGTTTATGTAGGGCGCAGTCTTGATACTTTGCTAGATAGGGCTGAAGCTTTTCGCAAAGAGTTTGGAGACGACTTCATATCTATCGAACACTTGATGCTGGCTTATCCCAAAGACGATCGCTTTGGTAAGGCTTTGTTTCAAGAATTTAAACTGGATGAAAACAAGCTAAGAACTATCATCGCCCAAGTTCGCGGGAGCCAAAAAGTGACTGACCAAAATCCAGAAGGCAAGTATGAATCTTTGGAAAAATATGGGCGCGATTTGACAGCATTCGCCCGTGAAGGGAAGTTAGATCCGGTGATTGGGCGTGATGATGAGATTCGCCGCACGATCCAAATTCTGTCTCGTCGCACTAAGAATAACCCGGTGCTGATTGGTGAACCTGGGGTAGGTAAAACTGCGATCGCTGAAGGTTTGGCGCAGCGAATTGTCAGCGGTGATGTTCCTGAGTCGTTGCGCGATCGCAAACTCATCGCCCTCGATATGGGTGCTTTGATTGCTGGTGCCAAATACAGGGGTGAATTTGAAGAACGCTTGAAAGCTGTTCTCAAGGAAGTTACCGATTCCAAAGGACAACTCATCCTATTTATAGATGAAATTCACACCGTTGTTGGTGCTGGTGCAACTCAAGGCGCGATGGATGCTGGCAACTTGCTCAAACCAATGTTAGCAAGAGGTGAGTTGCGTTGTATCGGTGCGACAACTCTGGATGAATACCGCAAGTACATCGAGAAAGATGCAGCTTTAGAACGGCGTTTCCAGCAAGTTTATATCGATCAGCCCAGCGTGGAAGATACTGTTTCCATTCTGCGGGGTTTGAAAGATCGCTACGAAACGCACCATAACGTGAAAATCTCTGATAGTGCGTTAGTGGCTGCGGCTACTTTGTCTACTAGATATATTAGCGATCGCTTCCTCCCAGACAAAGCGATTGACTTAGTAGATGAAGCCGCCGCCCGCTTGAAGATGGAAAGTACCTCTAAACCAGAGGAACTTGACGAAATCGATCGCAAAATTATCCAGCTAAAAATGGAGCGTTTGTCGCTACAAAAAGAAAGCGATGCACCTTCTAGAGAACGGCTGGAAAGGTTGGATAAAGAACTTGCCGATCTTGAGGAAAAACAACGGACGCTGAATGCTCAATGGCAAGCTGAGAAAGATGTTCTCGAACGTCGTAAAACCCTGAAAGAAGAAATCGATCGGGTGAATATTGAGATTCAACAAGCTGAGAGAGAGTACGATCTTAACAAAGCTGCTGAATTGAAATATGGCAAGTTGACCGACTTGCAACGTCAGTTAGAAGAGACGGAAACACAACTAGCGCAAACTCAAAATAGTGGGCGATCGCTACTTCGGGAAGAAGTCACTGAATCTGATATTGCTGAAATCATTTCTAAGTGGACTGGGATTCCGATTAGCAAGTTAGTGGAATCAGAGAAAGAAAAACTTTTGCAGTTGGAAGACGAACTGCACAAGCGCGTTATCGGTCAGGATGAAGCGGTGACAGCTGTAGCTGATGCGATTCAGCGATCGCGTGCTGGTCTTGCCGATCCAAATCGTCCGACTGCTAGCTTTATTTTCCTTGGCCCCACTGGTGTTGGCAAGACGGAACTTGGAAAAGCCCTCGCCGCTTATCTATTCGACACCGAAGAAGCTTTGGTGCGAATTGATATGTCCGAATACATGGAGAAGCACAGCGTTTCCAGGCTTATTGGTGCGCCTCCCGGATACGTCGGTTATGACGAAGGCGGACAATTAACTGAATCTATCCGTCGTCGTCCTTACGCAGTGGTGCTGTTCGACGAAATCGAAAAAGCTCACCCGGATGTCTTCAACATCATGTTGCAAATTCTCGATGATGGTCGCGTTACCGATTCTCAAGGTCACACGGTAGACTTCAAGAATAGTATCATCATCATGACCAGCAACATCGGTTCGCAGTTCATCTTAGATTTGGCTGGTGACGATAGCCAGTACGATGAGATGCGTAGCCGGGTAATGGAAGCGATGCGTACTAGCTTCCGTCCAGAGTTCCTGAACCGAATTGACGAGATTATCATCTTCCACGGCTTGCAGAAGTCGGAACTGCGGCAGATTGTCCAAATCCAAGTCAAGCGATTGGAAAAACGGTTAAGCGATCGCAAGATGTCTCTCAAACTTTCCGAAGCTTCTCTTGACTTTTTGGCAGAAGTTGGATATGACCCAGTTTTCGGCGCACGTCCCTTAAAGCGTGCCATTCAACGGGAACTGGAAACCCAAATCGCCAAAGGTATTCTGCGCGGCGAATTCAACGATGGCGACACCATCTTTGTCGATGTGGAAAATGAGCGTCTTGCCTTCAAGCGCTTACCCGCTGAGTTGGTAACTGCACATTAAGTATTAGGTAGGGTGGGTTTCTTCCCACCCTATTTTTTTATCAATTAAATAACCGCGCCACAGGACAAGTAAAACCGGGAAGCAAGGGTGAGGTGAGTTCATCGCTGGCAAATAATGTCGCTGTTAAGCACCAATGTCGCCGCCTCTCGTCTATAAATCTGAAAAGGACTGAGAACTAAAAATTTAGTCCTCAGTCCGCGAAGAGAGTACCGCTACGCGAACACTCCTTAGTGCTATTTTCAAATGCAGGCTTTAGCCGCGCAGATGGGCGGCGTTTTCCATCAGTTGCTGTTGCAGATTGACGGGTACCGGCTTGTTGGAGGTAAACTCCATTGAGAAGTTAGCTTGACCGGACGAAAGCGATCGCAACTGTGCAGAATAACCGAACATTTCCACGAACGGCACTTCAGCACGGATGACAGCGTAATTTTCCATCGTCTCAGAACCCAGCAAGATGCCGCGACGAGACGAGAGATCGCCCTGCACTCTCCCCACAAACTCGTTAGGTGTTTCCACTTCCACCAGCATAATCGGTTCGAGGATGACTGGTGTTGCTTTGGCAAAGGCTTGCTTGAGTGCAAGACTAGCCGCAGTTCTGAATGCCATTTCCGAAGAGTCAATCGCGTGGTAAGAACCCGCTTCTAAGATCGCTTTGACACCAACAATCGGATAACCGATGAGATGTCCGCTAGCGATCGCTTCGCGGAAACCTTTCTCGCAAGCCGGGATGAATTCTTTGGGAATTGCACCACCAACCACCCGATTCTCGAACGCAAACGATTCTTCGCAGGGTTCAATCCGACCGATAACATGAGCATATTGACCGGGACCACCGCCTTGCTTCTTGAGCCTGTAGTCGAAGGTTGCCGACTGGGTAACGGTTTCGCGGTAAGCTACGGCGGGCGCACCGACGTTCACTTCGGCGTTGTATTCCCGCTTCATGCGTTCAATGTAGATTTCTAGATGCAGTTCGCCCATCCCGGAAATTAGGGTTTCCTTGGACTCCGGATCGATGCTGACGCGGAAGGTGGGATCTTCCCGTGTAAAGCGATTGAGCGCTTTTGACATTTGAGCGGCATCTTCCCGTTTCTTAGGCGCGATCGCTAGCGTCATCACGGGTTCTGGCACAAACATCCCCTCCAAAGAGAGGTTGGTTCCTTCCGAGCAGAACGTATCGCCAGAAGCGCAGTCTACACCCAGCAGAGCTACAATATCCCCAGCGGCGGCACTTTCGACCTCCTCACGTTTGTTTGCGTGCATCCGTACAATTTGGCTCACTAGCACCCGTTGGTTAGTGCGAGTGTTGTAGATGCGTTGTCCCTCGCGTAGCGTCCCGGAATAGATTCGGGTATAAGTCAGTTGTCCGTACTCATCTTTGGCAATTTTGAAAGCCAAGGCAACCAGTGCGGCTTCGGTGTCTGGATAGACATGAATCGGCTCATTGGTCGCAATTGCGATCGCTTTCACCACTTCTCTATCCACTGGAGACGGCAAGTAAAGAGCAACAGCATCTAATAAGTTCTGAACCCCCTTATTTTTGAAGGCAGAACCTATCAAAACTGGTGTTAATTGCAAGCTTAAAGTTGCCCGACGAAGAGATTCCCAAATCATTTCTTTGGGAATCTCTTCGCTCTCAAGTAGCATCTCCATCATCGGTTCGGAGAACATAGAGAGTTGATCGAGCATCTTTTCTCGTGCTTCTTTTGCCTCATCCCATAAGTGTTCGGGAATCGACTGAATCACGCGAATTTCGCCTTTTTCTCCAGCAAAATAGTTTGCCGTCATTTCAATCAAATCAATGACGCCTTCAAACTTATCCTCGCTGCCAATAGGATACTGAAGCAGTACCGGGTTCAAACCTAGTTTTTCTCGCAGCGATCGCACTACTCGGAATGGATTTGCACCAGTCCGATCCATCTTATTAATGAAGGCAATACGCGGCACTCGGTAGCGCTTCATCTGCCTATCTACGGTGATAGATTGCGACTGCACACCAGCAACCGCGCACAGCACCATAATCGCACCATCGAGAACCCGCAATGCACGTTCAACTTCAATCGTGAAATCTACGTGTCCCGGAGTATCGATCAGGTTAATCTGCGTATCATTCCATACGCAAGTTGTCGCTGCTGAAGTGATGGTAATGCCTTTTTGTTGCTCCAACTCCATGTAGTCCAACGTAGCGCGATCGCTACCTCCCCGAACTTCGCCAATCTTGTAAATTTTGCCCGTGTAGTACAGAATCCGCTCGCTGAGGGTTGTTTTACCAGAGTCGATGTGAGCAGAAATGCCAATATTACGGATGCGCGTTCGGGGAATCATAGGACAAATACTCTGCCTTACCAGAGCCATGAAAAGACGTTTGCTACTTGTGCAGCAATTTTATACTACATAAATACTACAAAAGTGTCAAGGGTACGGGAAGGCAGAGCGATCGCGCTCTATCATTGATAAAGGCGCATTGATAGCTCTAAAGCCGATTGGGAAATGCTGGAGCAGTCCTTACTACGTAGGTGAGATTGTACTGGAACTACATTTAAAATTTTATGGATACAAAACGAAGACTTTTGAACCACAACAAACGCTGGGATATAGAGATTGACCAAGCAGCACAACTTACACAACTCAAAAACAGGGTTATTGGAGTTACAAATCAGCTCTTAGGGCCGTTTTTAGCGAACGAAGAAATAGACCAAGAGTTTAGTTTTCTTATTGGTGAAGAAATTGAGATAGCTGTCTATCGCGAGGTTCAGTATCCTTCTTTAGGGTACCGGAGAACTGCTATAGAGCTATCTGAACCCCGTACTGTAATTGAAAGGGCTTTTGGAAGCACTTGTGCATACAAAGCAATCCAGAAAGCTGATAGTTTAGAACGGCTAGTTACCGTACTACAACATCTATTTTGGCTTCTTGAGAAGCACAAGCACGGCTACTTAATGAAGTTTGCAGAAAGAATACAGGAAGCAGTCAAACTGACTCCTGGATCTGGTTTTCAGGTGGTGATATCGGGAAAATCCATAACTCTCTATCCACTTGGGGCAAAATTATTAGACAAAGGTACAGTCAACGATGTACTGGCTTGGCTTGAGAATTACCCAAAAGTAGCTAAGCATTTTGAACAGGCTCTAAAGATTTACATGGATGGAGATAGTGGTAAGTATCGAAACCTGTTGGATAACCTTCGATTCGCCATAGAACAACTTCTAAAGGAAGTGCTAGGCAATAAAAAGTCGCTAGAGAATCAGCAAAAAGAGCTTTTAAATTGGCTAAATAAACGAGGAATACACCAGGAAGTTGTAAATTTATACAATCAACTTCTTTTTGGACAATATTGTATGTACCAAAACGATGCGGTGAAACATAGCGAAGCGTTTTCCAAAGATGAAATTGAATTTATGATTTACCTGTCTGGTACTTTTATGCGTCTTTTACTACAGCTTGTATAAATATCAATTGCTGCGATCGCTTCCTTTCCTTTGTCTCAGATAAAGGAAAGGAAGCGATCGGGTAGTGTTGGGGAACGCGATCGCATCCATCAAAAAGTTGTTCGCAGTTCCTAGAAGCAGGAAATTGCTATTTTTGTTAGCTCAAAACTTGGTAAAAAAGGGTCTGACTGGAAAGAGCGGATCGTTATGATCCACCCTAAACTAAACCTTCTCAGTGCAAGCTTTTATCAGCTTGACTCAAGTCGTTACACTCTGTTGGTTTTATCGATGATAGTACGACCTTGAGCATCAACGTCTAACTTTTCGCGACGAATTTTATCTTGAAGTTCAACCGTATCGCGCTCTACTTCTTTGCGAATGTTAACTTCTTGATGTACAAAAGCTTGCTTATCAAGGTAAGCTCTTTCTTCATGAACTTCCATCCGAGCAACTTCCTGATTCTGGAAATCCACTTGACTTGGAGATACTGGCGTTCCAGCGTCTACAGGATTAGTGCGCTCAACAACAACTCGTTCTTTTTCTACTGGAATTGAAACGTTAGCGGTCTTGGTTTCAACACGCTTGCCGATACCGATTTCACCAGTCTTAACTTGAGTCTTTTCTGCAATCAGCTGCTCTTCGTATAGCTTAACGTTCTGATTATCAGATGGTGTGATGTTCTGATTATTAGATGGCTTGGCATCTTCAGCAGCACTCTTAACGTTATTGGCTGCACCTTTTACAGATGATTTGACATCCTGAGTCGCACCCTTGACGGAGTTAGCTGCATCTTTTACCACTGGCTTCACATCCTCAGATGCACCTTTAACGGAGTCGGCGACATTGCGAGTTGCACCCTTGACGGAGTTAGCTACATCTTTTACCGTTGGCTTCACATCCTCAGATGCACCTTTAACGGAGTCGGCGACATTGTGAGTTGCATCCTTAAAGGAGTTGGCTGCATCTTTTACTGCTGGTTTGACATCCTCAGATGCACTTTTAACGGAGTCTCCGACATTGCGAGTTGCATCCTTGAAGGAGTTGGCTGCATCTTTTACCGCTGGCTTCACATCATTAACGGTCTCTTTCACAGAGTTTGCTACGCTTCTGACTGCTGGCTTGGCTTCCTCAGAAGCACTCTTTACAGCGTCTACTACAGAAGGCTTGGCTTCTTGAACTGTCTCCTTAACTGCGTCTACTGTGCTGACTACAGAAGGCTTAGACTCCTGAACTGTTTCCTTCACTGCGTCTATTGTGCTGACTACAGAAGGCTTTGATTCCTGAACTGTCTCTTTAACCGCTTCTACTGCACCAATTACAGAAGGCTTGACTTCCTGAGCTGTCTGTTTTACGCTGCCGCCTATATCTTCTACAGTGTGGTTCACATTGTCAGCAACACCTTTTACTGCGTCCACTATACCTTCTGCGGTATTGTGAACCGTCTCGGCTGTACCTCTACCAGCTAAAGCGCCAGCTACTGCACCCGCTACTGCACCAAAGATTCCTCCGACTCGACCACCAAGTACAGTACCAGCTGCTGCGCCAGCTATTCCAGCACCGATACCTGAACCTGATGAATTAGTTTCAGGTTGCTGGTTTTGGATATCTGTTTGGATATCTGTATTTTCGTCTTGCTTATTGATGTTATTCTGTTGCTTATTGTCAGTCATAATCAGTGACTCCTTTGTATTAATCTTTTGTATTTAAACGACTTCACGTTATTTTATTGCAAGTCATTCGCATCTAGTACCTATTTAACAAGCCCAGGCAAGGACTTTCACCGGGCTAAAGGGGTACATCTGGCACTCGGTAGTCAATCTGTGGTTGTACCTCTCAAGGCTGAGTAAGGGTTCTAGAGCAAACTGAATTTCCTGCTAGCTAAAAAAGCTGAAACCTAGGCACCGCAAGGTTTGCACCCTAAATAAATCCTGGTCAATCGGGCTTGAAAATGATAAATAAAACTGATGAATTGGTTCAGTTTTGGAAACCGAAGAAATGGTGATTCCGACGGCTGTCGGTTCAGATATTAACTGCCGGATGCGATCGCAAGTTGTGTTGTAAACTTATCGTCTGAGGAGTTTTTGGCAAGTCCGACTTAGACAATTGGCGGCAAAATGCGATCGCGTCTACTTAGGCGGTTCCATGAACGGCAATGTCAAGTTTGCACCAGAGGAACTAATTCCAGAAGACGGGTTAGTGCGGGATGGTGGACTAGCGACCATCGGCGGCGGGAACCATTTTGTCGAAATTCAGGTGGTGGAACGGGTAGAAGACAAAGCGACAGCTTACGCCTGGGGTGTCCGAGAAGGACAACTGGCGTTTATGATTCACTCAGGTTCGCGCAACGTGGGGAAGTATATTGGGGGAATGTGGCGCGATCGCGCTAAATCTGCATGGGCTAAAGGTGTAAAATACCCTGAATCTGGTCTTTTTCCCCTCTCAGTTGCAGCAAATCCCGAACTTATCACCAGCTATCTGCAAGCTGAGGCGACTGCTGCGAATTATGCCTTTATTAATCGGTTGCTGTTGGCGGAACTGTTGCGCCTGCGCCTGCGGGAAGTTTACGGTAATGTTGAGGCTCCCCTCGTCTACGACTTGCCACATAATATCACCCTAAAAGAAGGTGCTGGATGGGTGACTCGTAAAGGTGCTTGTCCCGCGCATCCCGGACAACCTGTGATTATTCCCGGTTCGATGGGTGCTGCATCTTACTTGCTGATTGGCAAAGGAAACCCAAAATTTTTAAGTTCTGCTTCTCATGGTGCAGGAAGAATGAGGTCGCGTTTCGATCTCACCCGCCAAGGTGCAGACCAAACTGAAGCAACTTTGGGCTTAACGGGAGTAGACTGCATCACTTTGCGCGAAGAACGCAGAATCGAAGAAGCACCCGCAGCGTATAAGCCAATTGTGCCTGTAATTGATGCCCAAGTTGAGGAAAAAATGGTTAGCGTAGTGGCAAAGATGAAACCTGTATTGACTTTTAAAGCGTAGGAAAGAATACTGTGGCATTGGAGCGATCACGGTATGGGATAACTGCTATCCAATAAGGCGATCGCGATCGCACGCTTTTCTTCTATCCCGCGTAAATTGATTGAGTGAGTAGAAGCTGGATAGGGAGGGGGATCGCATTTTTGGAATTTTTGATCGCTCTCCTCCAGCAATTGAGATAAAGACGCGATCGCGTATACAAAATCTCTTAACATATTAAAGAGTACATAAGCAACCGTATTAATTCGGAAATTTGGCTTTGGGACTACACAGCTGCCTACTGTTGACTAAACAGCACTTATGATCGTTATTGCGTCTATTGGATGGCTGTAGAATAATGCACTTTGGTCTACAAGTCAGGTTAAATTGGAAACTACGTGCAATCGAATCTTGCAAAGTTAAATAATCCTGTTGAAGAGGAGTCATATTCTGGTAACACAGAACCCCCCTTCACCCTGCAACAATTGAAAGCTGCCATTCCCTCAGATTGCTTTATGCCATCTATTGGGCGATCGCTTTCCTACTTTTTGCTGGATGTATCTATAATTGGCATCCTTTATGCAGTTGCCAGCTACCTTGATTCCTGGTGGTTCTGGCCCGTATTCTGGCTGATGCAGGGAACGATGTTTTGGGCGTTGTTTGTCGTCGGACACGACTGCGGTCACGGTTCCTTTTCTAGGAAAAAATGGCTAAACGATCTGATTGGTCATATAGCTCATACTCCCATACTGGTTCCCTATCACGCTTGGCGCATCAGCCACCGAACTCACCATCAGAATACTGGCAACATTGATACTGATGAAAGCTGGTATCCAGTAACGGAAACCAAGTATAAGGAGATGGGGTGGGCTGAAAAATTTGTCCGCTTCGATGCCTTACTGCTTGCCTATCCCCTGTATCTGTTTAAGCGTTCTCCAGGTAAGCAAGGCTCCCACTTTTCCCCCGATAGCCCTCTATTTAAACCCTCAGAAAAATGGGATGTAATTACTAGCACCACCCTCTGGACATTGATGGTAGGTTTGCTGGGTTTCCTGACCTATCAGTGGGGTTGGATGTGGCTGGTAAAATACTATTTGGGGCCATACGTGGTTTTTATAACCTGGCTTGATTTTGTGACATTTTTACACCACAGCGACCCGGATATCCCCTGGTATCGTGGCAAAGACTGGTATTTTCTCAAAGGTGCCTTGTCCACAATTGACCACGATTACGGGTTTATCAATGAGATTCACCACAATATCGGCACCCATGTCGCTCATCACCTGTTTTTAAACATTCCTCACTACAATCTGAAAACGGCAACTGAGGCGCTTAAACCGATTTTGGGGGATTACTACCGAAAATCCAGCGTGTCTGTCTTCCAAGCCTTCCTGCGTTCCTATCCTTCCTGCCATTTTGTGCCGGATACAGGCGCGGTAGTTTACTACAAATCCAAAAAGGAACTAATCAAGCAAAATTAATTCTCGTTCCTAGTCAGAGACTCTGAACATATTGCAGGAGGCGAAGAGCCTCCTTTTTTTCTGCCTGAAAGTCTATTTTGACCCAGGCACCTGAATCGTAGGCATTTCGGGCATCTGAGGGGGGAAGGAGAAACAGTATTGAGATATTGCCTTTTTATACAGAGGTGGTGGAAAATTGTAAACTTATGTTAAATAAAGTCCTTAGTTTTCACTATGATTTCCCGTCGCACCTTTGTGAATGTTTTACTAGCTAGTTGTTTAGCCTTAATTGCCTGGTTTAACATCTCACCATCTGCATCTGCACTAGGCGGCAAGCTGCCCTCTGTAAATCAACCTGCTCCAGAGTTTACCCTGCCAACTAACAACGGCGATCGCGAACTCTCTTTGTCGGACTACCGGGGTAAGTGGGTGGTTCTCTACTTCGGTAGTCCTGCATAGTAATGCTAATGAACTATAATTTTAATTATTCAACCTACCGTAATTTTTAGCTTATGCAATGCCCCAAGTGCGACTCTCAATACGTTGTAAAAAATGGTCATACTCACACTGGTAAACAAAATTTTAAATGTCGAGATTGTGGCAGACAATTTG